>JBFWSB010000113.1:0-11705 GCA_050248595.1 Kapaibacterium sp. (SeqCode) | reverse complement strand
ATAGAGAGGAGAGTTGGGATTGCGGATTGCGGATTGCGGATTGCGGATTGCGGATTGCGGATTGCGGATTGCGGATTGCGGATTGCGGATTGCGGATTGCGGATTGCGGATTGCGGATTGCGGATTGCGGATTGCGGAAAGATGCTTTACCATCTTCAGTTTCCAATATCTCGTCGAGAACTTTCTTGTGTCACTCAGAGGTCTGCCGATGAGTCTCGCAGGAATGCTCAGAGTACGTCCCATCGCTTTTCTATAACGGCGAGATTATCTCGGAATGACAGAGTCTCGTTTTGCAGAATGGGGCAATTACTTTTCTCAACCCCAACCTGAAATCTGAAAACCCAAATCAACTCTTCAATCCCCAATCCGAAATCAAAAATCCCAAATCCACTACATCCCCACTTCTACCTTCCCATCAGGCAGGGTAAACTCTGGGTTCTCTACGAATCTGATGTTCGAGATTTCGGCGACTCCTCTCTCCCCTGACACTCCCTCCTCTTGCTTCCAGTTGGTAAACGTCCAGCGGTGTGCAAACGGAATCCCTTCAACTTCGCGGTAGTCGCTGTAGACGATTGCGTGGGGTTCTGCCTTCTCACTCTCTTCCGCCGACTTGCCGAAGGTGACGATGTAAGCCATCGCACGGAGCAAATTTGTAGAGTCTGATTTGTAGACGATATACCAGTCGTCCGGCGCGTCGCCAATCCCGTCACCGAAGGTCAGTTTTCCGGTCTCACACGTGTCGGAGTCGAGCGGGAATCTACCGAGCAGTTCCATTTGGGAACCGGGGTCTCCAAGTTTGTATGGGGCGGCGAAGAAGTACATCCAAGTCAGCACATCGAACCGAGCGCGAGGCCAGTTTGTGTCGTTCGGGTAGCGGTAAACCCTTTCTCCGTCGAAGAGAACTGTTGCTCCGTCGTTCCGTTCTACCATCACCTTCGTAGAATTAGTGAGCATCGTCACTCTGCCAGTCAACCTACTCTTCCCTCCAAAACTCAACTTCAGATCGAAAGCTATCCCCCGATGCGCAAAGAACTTGGGGGCGTGGTGGGCTTCTTCTATCTCATCGATAAAAGTTGCGGCTGAGGTCGTCACAGAGTCTGTTGAAGATTGAACCTGAGTACTGGAATTATTCGCTTTGGGTGTTTCTCCCTCCTGATTACCACAACCAGTAATGAGGAGAGCGAACAAGAGCGACAACGAGAAATAGCGCATAGAGTCTCTGTCGAGTATATCGTTTTTGAGTTTTTGATTTCTTCAGTTTTAATGTCGAGTTGGAACATCATCCTCCCCACACCACAACGATCACAACGACCATTGCCGCTCAATCATTATTCCAAAGAAGGGAAGGAAAGAATTTCTCTTACGTCTCCGAGCAATTCCGCATACCGGATTTTTAGGTAGTACACTCCCTACCTACCGCCATTATATTTCTTCCAGTTGCGCAACAGACTTTGGAATTGAGTTCGAGGCACGATCAGATTAGCTCTGCGAATCACTTATCACCCCGAATCATTCCACCTTAACTGTTTTTTCACTATCCCTTCACGCCAATTGCTGAACATCTATGAACAGAACAATCTCCAGTAGACATCTGGAAACCCATTTGAATTGCTCCCTATCACTACAAACCAATCAAGAATGTATTATGAACTCAGCCCAAAACAGACAACGGAGCCGAATAACCTCCTTCCACAAGGTTGTACTTATACTCACCCTTCTCCTCATCGTGGCAACAGAATGGGGAGAAGCGCAAAGTGTACGACGACAGAACTACTACGACTTCCCTACTACAGGAAACGTCGATAAATATGCTCAAGGATTGGAAGTTGACCGAACCGACGATGGAGGACATATCTTGGTTGGTACTGTTCACCACTACGATAATGCCAGTGGCACCTCTTTTGATCTTTTGAACTACACAAAGCTCAACTCCTGTGGTGAAGTGGAATGGTCACACGATATCAACAAAGCTGTAGGGGTGCCTGGCTATTCATCAAGAGGAGCAGCGATCAAGCAAACCAGCGACGGCGGATATATTATTGTAGGCTCGGTCAAACAGCCTCCAGCTCTCAGTACTGGTGGATGGGATATCCTGTTGGTAAAGACCGACCCGAATGGAATCCCGTTATGGCTTCAACGATATTCAGGATTTTCATCAGCTGATGACTTCGGGGAATCAGTCCAAGAGGTATATAATCCACAAACCGGATCCTATGACGGCTATATTCTAACGGGAGGAATCAACAACTATACAATTACTGGCGTGTGCAACGGTAAGTCATTCCAGAACTCAAGTCTGGTAATTATCAGGACAGACGGCGGGGGAAACATGCTCTGGAATCATACTGTTCGTCCCTCCCTACCCTTTGGTTGTACCCCAACTAGCGACTACCATCACTATGCGTATGGCTACGACATTATTCAGGTTGATCCTGAATCGGATGGAACATTGAACAACCGCTTTGCAATTGTCGGAACTATGAAGGGAGCAGTCACATTTGAAGATAGTTTTACGTGTCCGGGCTGCTTCTGGCAAACGAACAATTCAGCTCTTATCCTCGATGTTACCGATAACGTCACCAGCGGCGTAGTCAACTGGGCACGCGGATACCCGATTCCTAATAAAACAGGAATTCAGGGGAATACTATCGGCACCTCAATTCAACAGACAGCAACGGGATATGCAGTTGGTGGAACATCACTCTTCTCGTTTAATGACAACGACATCTATTTCCTTGAAACAGACTTCAATGGAACAATGCTCCGCAGTTTCAACTACGATGTAGGTGGTGTGGAGACAGGTTCAAGCATTGAAGTTGGGACAGACTACTTCTACATAGTAGGTGCAGCATCTGAAATTCCAAACCCTGGTCCTCTAAACTCCTCTTATGACGGAATCATTACAGCAATTGACAGATCGACGGGTCTCTCTACGTGGACCAAGCGTTTTGGGGGAAATAACATATACGATGCTCTAAACGGATCGGTGATAGAATATAACGATCGCATCACAGCTATCGGTTATAGCGAGAATTTTACGCCAACAACAGATTACTACTTCCTGAACAATATCGCCGACGACCCTCATCCCGACTGCTCTACTTGCGATGAAGCAGAAACGTTGACAACGATTGGGATTCCGGGAGTTGAAGGTGTTCCGTTCTACAACCACGACTATGTTCAGCAGGAAGCAGAAACAGTTCGATTAGAAACACCGGCTCCTCTAAAAGGTACAGAATGTGAGTGCATGGTATGCGCAGATGTGACGATTGCCTTTCAGTCAGGATATGGTTCATTCTATGATCGAGGTGAATCGTTTATGCAAACCCATGATGAAGGTTACATTATGGCAGGCTACACTTTTGATGACCCACAAGCCACTCCGGGAGGGTTTGATATTCTCTTAACCCGAGCCAATAAGCTTGGCGCAAAACAGTGGAGCTATGCAATTACTGAGTCAACTGCGACGAATGTCTTCGAGGAGGCAGCTTATTCTGTACGGCAGACGCCAAACGACAATGGCTATATTCTTGCTGGCGACATTACGAACTACAATCTGACCGACAGCAACGCCTACATTGTAAAGTTGGATCAAAATGGAGTTCCTCTCTGGTCGTGGATATATGGCAACACTCAGACTGGTGATTATGATGTTGCCCGCAGTATCAAGCAGACTGACGATAACGGCAATGGTACAATGGATAACAGCGATGGCTTTATCTTTGCTGGTCACACTGCTCCGGCAAGTCTCCGCAACAATGGATATCTTGTCAAGACCAAGAACAATGGTAGTCTGGGAACAACTGGGTGGTCATATCAATATGATTTCAAACCCCCGGTGGTTCAGGGAACTGCCAACAAGAACGAACAATTTTACGATGTTGTGCAGACAGATGATGATAACGATGGTCGAGCAGATGACGGTTTTATCGCTGTAGGTTATTCGGATTCCAGGTATGTCAGTCAGCCAGGAACTCTTTCTGGATACAATGTGCTTGTCGTAAAAGTTGACAAGAATGGAGCCATCGAATGGTCACGCATCTATGGAACGTCGTACAACGATTTTGCCTTCTCGATTCAACAGACCGACGACGACCACGACGGCAATCGGAATGATGGCTATATCATTGCAGGGTCCACAGTCACAGGAGGCACAAATAGTGATTTCTATATACTGAAGATTGCTGAAGATGGTGCCCTGACTTGGTCTGCAAAAATTGACGAGGCACCTAACGACATTGCCAGATCGGCGATTCAGACTGCCGATTTTTCATTCGCTGTTGCTGGAGATGCTGGTATGGCAAACAGAAGCGATCAAGCTTTCCTCTTCAGGATCTCAGAGTGTGGGTCAGAGATTTTCTCCACTCACCACTATCCAGAGGATCCTTTGGCAACGCAGAAAGAAGACCACGCCAACGAGCTTATCCAAACGATGGACGAAGGCTTTGCCCTCTTCGGCTCAACCTGTACGTATGCAAACAACACAGGATCCGCCGGGAAAGGAGACTTCTATCTCATCAAAACAGATTGCTTAGGTGACGTCTGCCTTTCTGGAATACTGACAAAGACACCGACCAATCCGAACTCGATTGAGTACGTTATTACGCCTTACCTCATCAAGTTGTCGGGACCTTTAGGACATGAGGGAGAACCAGTTCGTCTACAACTTGGAGAAGAGTATATGATCTGCCCTGACTCTCCAATGAAAGCAAAGGATCGGATGGAAGGGGAACCGGATATCAGTTTCGGTTCAGGAAAGTTGAGAAACTGATAGAACAGTGTATAGTAGAAAAAATGGGAGAGGCTGAAGACTATCAACGGCCTCTCCCGTTCTACTTCTTGTTGACCGATTCATCATGAGATTATCATGTGTCTCTTCGGTCAGTAAACGTCTCGCACGAAATTTCACTGACAATTAGAACGCCAGAAGGCTTGCCACTAGATTATCTGTCCGTCCCAACTTCATTTTCTTGCGAATACTTCTCCGATGTGCATCTACAGTTCTATCTGAGATGTTCAGCAACCCCCCTACCTCCTTATTGGACATGTTGATCTTTAGAAGGGAGCAGATACGCACTTCGGCTGGAGTCAACTCAGGATATTGCTCGATCAACTTGTGAACAAATTCGCTGTCGAGCATTTCCAGTTGACGCTCGAACGTATTCCACACACTTACTCGTCCTGAACGGCTGTCAATCTCTTGGATAATTTTGTCGATTGCCGAAACAGTATGTCCGTTTGCATGTTTCAGTGCAGCCAATCGGCTCCGTAACTCGTCAAGGAGTTCATTGTTCTGAGCGATCTGCATGGAGACGACAGATAACTCTTTCATACGGCGTTCTGACTCTTTCTCCAAATGTTCTTTCTGAACTCGATATATCTCCTTTTCTTCTTCTATCTTTTGCTGTTCGAGCCGCATCGGGAAGGTTAGAATTTTACCTCGAATAGCGGTGCTCGAAACGGTTCTTTCATATTCTATTATCTGTCGATAGCAATCCAACGCATCCTGTATTCTCCCTACCTCCTCGTAAGCTTTTGCCAACGTCCTCGTTGCTCGATAGGCATGCCCTGAAGCTCCCATACTGTTCAACTGCTCTCGAGCTAAGGCCAATACACTGATTCCTTCCTCCCATTCTTCCTCTCCGATATATATGTCCCCCTTACCGATCAGACCGAATGCATAGACGACATTGTTCTCAGAATAACGACCATATGCAATTACCTGATCCATGCACTCGTGCGCTTGATGAAACTTCCCTTGTTCGACATAGCAGAATCCAATGTTCATCACAACCAGTATGCGTCGATCTTGATTGCCTATTGCCTCAAACATACCTACCGATTGATGATAGTAGTCCAAAGCTTGGTCGATCATATCTTGGCAGGCAGACAAGTAGCCAAGCTTTTCGTAGACAGCAGCTTCTCCTTTTCTGTCCTCCAACTCTTTAAAGATCGCAAGACTTGTTTTGAGATAACTCTCTGCATTCTCCCAGTCCTGCGCGTTGATGCTCATCATGGAGAGAATAGTACGGGCTTCAGCATCTTGTCTCGCAAGCGACTTTTTCTTACTAATCTCGAGACATTCCTCTAAAACTTCTATCGCCTCTGTCGTCTTTCCACTGTTAACATAGATACCGCCGAAGCTACAAAGAGTTGTTGCCAACTCTTCTTGATCGTCTAATTGTCTGGCAAAATTCAACGCGATGTGGAAATATTCGATTGCTGCAGTTAGATCTCCTTTATGTGCATTCGCAAGAAATCCGTATGCTCGATAGAGTTGTGTCTTCTGTTCAAGACAGCCCGAAGTCTCTTCTAATAACACTTCTGCTTTCTTAAGATGACGTGTAGCAAGAGGGTATTCAGCCAAGATGACTTCACAATTTCCCAGTAATATTAAAGCAAGGCTCCTCCACCTTTTGTCTGAAGAAGAGGAAGCAAGACCAAGAAGTTCGTGCGCATAGGCTTTACCATCTACAGGATCAACCAGTTTGATAAGCTGTTCAAGCAATGGCATACGTTCACTTGGAGCAACTGCATACTGTAAATCGTCGCTAAGTTCTTCTATCTTTTTTCTACTCATTGCCACACAGTTAAAGAGATTCGGAACCGATTGCTACATCCTAAATAACATTGAGGGTTTAGAATTGGTTTCTCTCCTAAGAGAGCCAATTTTGCACGCTATGTCACAAGAGAAAGATACACGGTTCTCTTCAGTCTTACATGGTAGACAACGGAAAGGGAATAGATGGAACATTCCCTTCAGACTACTATAACTGCCGCAATGCACTCCACCAATCCCACGCCCCTTTTAGATCGCCGCTGTTACTTCGCAAGCTAATTGCATCGAATACTCCGCCAGCAATACCGCTGTTTGGGTCGTTCGGGAAAGCCCAAATTAGTGCTTCAACGTTTTCACCTTTCGTGATTTCGAGAAGATGCCTTAGGTACTCTATCTGCGCATCTTCGGTGGCCACCACCGTAGGGTGAGGGAAGTTCTTCGTTGGCCATCCGGTCTCAGTTATCATCAGTGGAGCACTTGTATGCTCTCTGATTGGAGCGAAGTAGTTGCTTGGAATTGCAATAGGTCTGTCGTAGTCGAACCAGGGGTAGAGCGTAATCGTTATCAGATCGAGTTTACCAGCGAAGCTATCGATCAGGAAGAGATGTTCTGCATGACTGCCCGCCCGCTTCGCTTCCCCCAACATATACTCGTACTGAAAGTTCGTTCCAATCTTTGTACTTGGGCTAACGGCTTTTACGGCATCGTATGTTTGCCGATAGCGTTGAACGAAATCAGCAAACCCAGAAGCACTCTTTTCCCAGAAGCGGTTGCTCTCAACCCCGAGCAGTAGAATCTCAGGCTTGTGCTTTGCGGCAATAGCAACGGCAACCTCCTCGAAGGCTTGACCGTTTACTTGAAAGTAGTTGTCGGCTTCGCTCTGCGTCATCGCGTCTGGCTCGAACCCGAGAGCAATGTAAGGTGCAGTCTCGATTTTAGCTGTGACACTGTAGGCCAAGTCGACTTGTTCTGGAACCTTCTGGCTACTCAACCCAACATCCCACCCGACGTGAACCCCGAAGAGTTCCCCATATTCAGGGAGTGAAGCGTAGAGTGCTTCCCAATCAGATGTGGCCGGGTTCGGCCAGTTCTGTGGGACAAATCCAGCAGTCCCAATTTTAAATTGCCGAGAGTCGATGGGAAGAGAATCGACGAGGGGATTTCTATCCTCCGGTTGGGTAGGAGTGTCGCTACCGCAGCCTGTTGAAAATGCCGTAGTCAGGAAAAGAAGCAAGGAGAGAGCTGAAATAGTTGAAGAGAGCGGATTCGATTTTTGCATGGTGGATCACACACTTTGGTTGATAAGAATGTCCTTTATCCTCACTCTGTCCCTTCGCACGCTCAGTTAGTGTAAAGAGGTGGGTTTACGTTCCGGCATACGGGAAAAATACGTAGTAGTCTTCGCTCTATGAGAAACTATATTTGATCCAGTAAAAGGGGATAACGAACGCACCCAATCGCTCTAACACCTCAAATCCCTAAGACACCCTATCGCCCTAAATAAGGCAGGCTGAGAACACACCCTTCTCAGCCTGTCTTGTTATTGTAAGATCAATCCCGTGAATTCAGACAACGGAAAGAACTGCTACTAAGTTGTCGCTTCTCTTCAGCCCGATCTTCTTGCGAATACTTGTCCTGTGCGTATCAATTGTCCGATCCGACAGATTCAGCAACGATGCGATCTCCTTGTTCGACATGTTGATTCTCAAGAGCGAACAGACCCGTATTTCGGCAGGGGTAAGGGTTGGGTATGAGTGCATCAGACTGCTGACGAATTCTTGGTCGAGATTGTGAAGTTGACGTTCGAAGGTGCTCCAAGCGTCAACTGAGTCAGAATGTCTCTGGATTTCACCAAATATTGTTGAAATTGACTTTGCTGTTTGCTTATCGACATTTTCCAGATTCATAAGACGGAGTTGAAGTTCTTGAAGCAAATCTGTTGTTTGAGCAGCCCGCAGAGAAACTGCGGCTAGTTCTTTGGCTCGATATTCAGCTTGATATTGAAGTGCCTCCTTCTCCAAACGTTCACTCACTCTTTCGTGATCTATTTTGTCAAGGCTTTCCTGTACCTGCTTATGTAGCACTTGTCTATGCACTTCTCCTCGCAACAATTCTTTCTCACGTTCAAGAAATATCTTGTAGTGCTCCAATGACTTCTTCAAATCACCCCCTCCCTCATAGGCTCGAGCCAACAATTTGTGAACCAAACCTTGCCTCCCTGACAACCTGTTTGTCTGCAAGAACTTGAGAGCACCTCTCAACAAATTGATCGCCTCGACCCACTCACTCAAACCGAGGTGTACCTGAGCTTTCTCGATATCCACCATCATTTTCCCTGGTGCGCTTTTTAAATCCTGAAAGATTTGCGAAGCCTGTTCGAAGTACTTCTTCGCAGCAAGCAAATCTTTCTTCTTCAAGTAGACACGCCCCATCCCCATTACTGCTTCAGCATACTCAAACTGGTAATTTATTCCTTTCAATAAACCCATTGCTGCTTTAAAAGATTTTGCAGCCTCCCGATAACGGTCGCAAAGAATATGAACAATCCCAATACTGGTATTTGCCATCCCTTCACCACGACGATTTTTCGAGTTCTTATAGAGTGATAAGCTTTCTCTAAAGTTCTCCAACGTCTTCTCCCAATCACTAAATCGAAGATATATTTGGCCTATTTGAACCAGTGTGGTAGCAAATCCATCGTTGTAGTTGTTGTGTTTAAACTCAGCTGAAGCTTTGTGCAAGACATCAAGAGCTTGCATATAATCTCCCACCTCGATATAAACCGCACCCAAATAACAGAGCGAATTTGCTTGAGTATACCAATCCTTTATTTCTTTGCCGTATTGCATTGCATTTTTGAAGAATGGCAATGCAAGCTTTACTTCTCCAGTAATAAAGTAGAAATCTCCAAGTGCCACACAAACAATTGCTTTCTCATCAAGGCAATCGTCGAATGTTTGTAGCATCTTCCATGCTTTCTTAAAGTGCTTAGAACTATGGGTAAAATCCGACTGTGACCGAAAAGCTTGTCCGATACGAATATTACTGCGCACCACCCAATACTCGTCACCATAAGACCTTGCTTGGCGATGTAATTCTTTAGCAACATCTACCCCCTGTTTTGGAGATACACGGCATAGATGGTAGACCAATTCATCCAACACATACATCCCCTCATATGGATCTTCAGCCTCTCTCTGTAAACGACGCAACTCCTCAATCCTCTTATGAGTATCCTCTGCCAGTTGATACATTAGTCTATTGGGGAACATATACATGTAAGTTGTTTTTACTTTCTGATGATAATCTGATGCACATCTAAAGCACCTTTGCACTGCATCCTTAGGATATAGGAACCTTGAGGCACAGACTCTCCTTCAACAACCTCTACATGCTCTCCTTCCTTCTGCTGCTCACTCACCAACTCTGCCACTTCTCTCCCCAACATATCAACGATACTCAAGCGGACATGCGTAGGGAATGGAATATAGTAGCGAATCACCGTCTCCTCCGAAAACGGATTTGGCTTCGGTTCTTCTAATCGAATGCCGAGGCTTCTTTCCTTATCCTGTACCGACAACGTCAGCCCCTTCAACGCATAGAACTTTGGTGTTGTTCCCTCCGGCACAGCTCCTGGAGCGTGGAGTGCTGTGTATACTGAGTCGATTGGGCCGTGTGAGGCACTGCCGACGTAGATGCCCCCATCTGGACCGATTGCTGGGTGTGTCCACTCCACGTAGTTATCGTCGGTCTTGAATCCCCAAAGGAGCACAAAACGGCCAACGGCGTCGAGGTACTGCAACCCCATGTAGTAGCCTGGGGCACGCTCCGGAGCAAAGGGACCACGGAAGTGCCCACGTACTCCGATGTAAACAATACCATCACCTCCGATGGCTGGTGAGTTAATTCCCCCAATTGCTCCCGGAATATCGTCCGAGGGATCGTAGCTGCCGAGCACGGCTCCGGTTGTGTGGTTGATTGCGTAGAGCTTTCCTTCCGTTCTCCAGTTTGTTAGTGGTGCACCGCTGTTTGCAGTTGTGGCGTAAAGCCACTGGGTATTCCCACCCACCTCGCGCAGTGCAAGACCAAGGACAAACTGTGCACCATCGTTTAACTCAGTGTAGGATTGGCTCCACTTCAGGCGGGCACTACTCCCGTTATCTTCTACTGCAAAAACAACCGGAATATTTGCTCCATCTCTCAGCGTCCATCCCCCAACGTAGATTGTCCCATCGCTCCCAACTGCCATCGTATTAGTGAAGATCGGATCTCCTTCCCACGAAAGGTCCAGCTTCCACTTCAGTCGATCTTCGGCGGGAAGATCGTTACCGG
Organism: Kapaibacterium sp. (SeqCode); assembly: GCA_050248595.1. Lineage (GTDB taxonomy): Bacteria > Bacteroidota > Ignavibacteria > OLB7 > OLB7 > JAGWAZ01. The sequence goes on along the minus strand of JBFWSB010000113.1, from coordinate 814 downwards.
CAAGTTCATTGAAGGCGTAGAGAATACCTGGCATCTCTGTATCCTCCCCCGCAATAAATGTGCTGAAATAGATTGTCCCACCATCTGGACTGAGGGCAGGAGATGCGAAGAAGCGGTGTGCGAGAGAGCTGTTTGAAGGATAGCGCCAACGGAGCGATCCGTCTGGGTTAAGAGCATAGATCGCATTAGTCTCGTAGTTTCCTTCTCCCCACGTTGCGAAGTAGATTGAACCGTTCGCATCATAGAGTGGTGATGTCACGATCTCTCCTCCACCATCTGGATCATCTTCCAACTGCGGGTTGAACGTCGCATATCTCCACGCAATTTCTCCGCTCCCCTGATCGATCGCGTAGAGCTTTCCGTCGCCACGCCCTACATACATCCGGTTCCGTTCTTGATCGATTGCTACCTGACCTTCCACAGTACCGTTGTAGAAGGTTACCTTGTAGTTCAGCAGACCGCAGAAGAGGAGGTCGTTCCCATCCCGTTCTCTCCCCTCGTACTCATAGCATCGATTCACAATGTCAAGATCGGCTCTTCCATCTCCCCAAAGTGGAGTGCCATTCAACTGGTATCCGTAGACTGCGCCATCATACTTATCCCACGTTCGAGGATCGTTGCTCCCCTCTGGCTTCCGTTGCAGTCCCCACGTTCCAAAGTAAACTCCACGCTCGTCAATCGAAGCACCGATGTTAATGACATTGGCAGCCGGTATATCACGATTCCACGACTGTGCTGGGTCGATTGTCTTCGGTCCGTAAGCCTGGCTTTGACCAGTGCGCCGTGTATCGTGCCCTTTCATTAGCCAAGGGTC
>JBFWSB010000112.1:0-11835 GCA_050248595.1 Kapaibacterium sp. (SeqCode) | reverse complement strand
AGGTGGTAGGGCTTGAGGATAAGTTAGGTCGAGGAGGGATTGTAGAGAATCAAGTGAGCCTGCTATCAGATGGGAGAATCGTGTTGGGACGAGATCATCGCGACGGACTTCTGTTGAATGGCTCAGGCGAAATTGAATCGCGAGAAATACCGGAAGAGCGTCTGCGCCTTCCCCACTACTTCGGAGAAGATGGAAGCTTTGCAATGCTCGACTCGAATCTCTTTGGCTATTACGAACACATGCAAGATGATTTGCCAAAGTGGGAGCGAAGATTCAAAGCCACAGGGAAAGAAGAGCAGTATGATGTAGCGGTTATCAAACGTCGAGTTGATACGTTTGTGGTTATTTGGCCAACCTTCTACTTCTATTGGAGTGAACCACGCGACCGTGGGGGAGTGTTTTTCTTAGAGACCCGATCCTCTTCCTTTACCTCGGATCAAGATTCTATTCTTACATCTTTGGAGTATCTCGATTTCAACGGAGTCAACGATGGAGTTCCTGCGACTTTTGCATTCAAGAAGTTCCTTGGAGATTGCAATGGTCGATCTTGGGTAATGGCTGCCGTAAACCGTGGTAGCGAAGCTTATTATCTATCGTTTTATAGCGTAGATGTGGAAGGGAGCATGAGATATGAAGGGATTGACCTTGGAGGGAATGATATATTCGAGAAAAATCATCTTGATTCTCTAATACATTGCCGACCTCTCCAACTCCCCGGCACTACTCGGCTTCAATCCGATACGGTCAGTTCTGTGATCGTCCACTGGGCTGATTCGTCAGCGAAGTATGCTACTTCAACAGCGGGATACAGACCTTCAGCTCTTGAAGCTCCAGTGATTCAGTTCAAAGCAGACCAAGTTGCTGTTGGTTGGTATCGGCCCGAAACCAATCAACTTGGGGTCATGTCCTTCGATCAATTCCCAGAACCTGCCAACCATACAAGCCTGCAGTTCCGTCCCAACCAGTTGAACACCACAACGTGGGTAGGACCAATACAGTATCAAGGGGGAGGAGGATACACAAACTTGGTTATCGCCTCTAAGTCGAAGTATTTGGACGGGTGGCCAGTAACTGATGTCTACTTGGGAATTTTTGCACACCTGATGAAGGGAAGCAGGTGGAGGCGACTCGAAATAACAGAAGGGTGGGATCAATTGTCAGGTTCTCAATGGGCTAAGACAACAAGAGTAGATATCGCTGGGCACGACCCGAATCACGATCTATTTGCTCTCGCTTGGGAGAACCCATATTCCTCTAAGTCATCGGCAGTCCTTTACAGCTATAACCAAGTTGCCGATACGTTTACCCTCAGTGGAACATTCCCCTACAGCTGGCAACCAGAGTACATTCTGCCGATAGACGAGCGATCAGTTCTGCTTCTCAACAGTGGTGATGAAGGAATGGTTCTTACATTAGGAGAAGCACCTCGAAGTGTGGAACTCCCTCGCAACAATGCTTACCGCACTCTACAGTACAGGCGGTTGTACGGCTCTTCGATTCTTCGTGAGATGCGAGAGGTTGGCTCAACAAAGCGGCAGCTTCAACTGTTGTCGGTGGATGGGATGCTCCGCCACTCTACAGTGCTAACGGTGTCCGACACGTCGACTCGATTTTTTGTCGTTCAGAATCCGGCTGATAGCTCAATCATTTTGTTGTATGGAAGTGGGGAGGGAGTCTACGCATACCATTTCGACCATGAGTTGCGAGTGATCTCCGATCCATCAGGGACGTTGCGGCTCGCCGAACGGCTCAGTTCAGAAAGGGATATGACAACTTCCCCTGCTGGTATTATCAGAAATGATTCTCTCTTCTTTGTCTGGTTGGGAGAGAATAATCAGGTCTACGGAAATGTGGTGGATTTGCAGAAGAATCTTTCCACCGTACAACGTGTGGAGGATATCGAGCACTTCCTGTCTATTTCGCCAAACCCAACAACCGGCACTATCCACGTACAGCTTCCATTCAGTTCTCACAATGTCATCGTAGAGTGCTCCGACTCCAAGGGGTTAGCTCTTCCGATTCCAGTGATAGAGCAGAGTGGAAACACTCTTGTCCTCGACATGTCTGGTCTTGCGAGTCAAGTCTATTTTTTACGAGTATTCTTGGAAGAGAGGATAGCGAGCGGACGAGTTGTTGTCATCCGATAGAAAATCCTGATATTCAAGCGTTATCCAGTTGTGCAAAACAACCTGTGCGATTCACTATCAAGGTACTTCAATGTCGCAGAACGCTTCTTCCCATTCTCATATTCTTATCGTCGGGGCTGGCCTGATGGGGCCGGCAGCAGCCTTTAATGCGTTGAACGATCCGGGCGTCGGGCGTGTGACGGTGGTTGATATTGATGAGGAAAAATTGCGTCGGGTGCGCGATTGGATGGTTGTTAGGTACATGATGCATCATGTCCCTACCAACAATCCAATCGACCGTTTTCACACTCAACAACACGACCTTTCTGACCACGACGCAACCGTCTCTCTCTTCGGCGATGCAGACGTGATTTTAACTGCTCTTCCGTGGCGCGCAACTGTGCTGGCAGTTCGGGCTGCAATCGAGGCAGGGGTTCCGTTGGTTGACCTTGCAATTCCCGACGATAGCGAGATGGCACTGCTTCGTGAAGAGACGGAGAGAGCCAATGGGGCGATTCTTTTAGGCTGTGGACTTGAGCCGGGACTGACAGAGATTGAGGCGCGGCGTCTTGCCGGAATGTTGGATGAGGTGCGGAGCTTCGATATCATGGTGGGTGGAATTCCTGAAGTCCCTTCCGGTCCTCTCGGCTACAAAATTGTTTTCGGTGGCGACCAACTTCCCCTCCGCTCAATTCCCGCCCTCACGCTTGAGAGTGGAGAGCGTATAGATCGTCCACGATATAGTGGCAAGAGTAGAACTGAGTTCGCAGGTGTTGGAAGAGTCGAGGCGTGGCACGAGGGGATCATTCCATGGCTGCTGGATCAACCCGAAATGAATGGACTTCAAGATGCCATGCAACGTACCATCCGCTGGCCGGGCTATGCCGCAAAAGCTCGCGCACTGAATGAACTCGGTCTTCTCGGAACCGAGCCTGTGCAAGTCGGGAATGGATCGGTGATCCCGAAAGAACTTGTGGATACACTTCTTCGACCACATGTGACGATGGAAGAGGGGGATCGAGACATTACGCTCTTTCGCGTTGAAGTAAGTGGGATGAGAGGAGGGGAGCCGGTAACGCTGAAGACGGAGATGGTTGACCGATACGACGAAGAGACCGGATTCACTTCAATGGGGCGGACAACTGCCTTTACCGGAGCAATCTTTGCCCGAATGATTGCCGCTGGAGAGATTACCTTCTCAGGACTCCGCACACCGGACGAGTTGATAACTGGCCAACTCTATCACCGAATGATTGAAGAGCTTGCCAAGGAGAATATTCGGTTCCGAACCGACGAATATAGTGGAGAGGTCAGGAAGTTTATGCACAAAGAGGGAAGGCTGAAGGTCTTGCCGTCGAAACGCTCGAAACGGGATCTCGTCCTCCACTACCTCGCCACCTACTTCGACCCAGAAGTTGAGTACTCTGAGAACGAAGTCAACCGAACACTAAACGGACTTCATAACTTCAACGATGTCGCGTGGCTTCGGCGGGAGCTTGTTGATGGAGGATGGTTCAAGCGAGAGACAAACGGAGAGAGGTATCGGAGAATCCGATAACAACTCCAACAGCGGTAGATACAACCCTTTAAGTTATGCCTGCGGTAGCCGCAACTCTTTAGGTTGCGCCGGGATCAGTAGAGTCTGCCGAGTCTACAAAATCAAAGAGTGGTAGCCGCAACTCTTTAGGTTGCGCCGGGATCAGTAGAATCTGTCGAGTCTACAAAGTCAAAGAGTGGTAGCCGCAACTCTTTAGGTTGCGCCGGGATCAGTAGAGTCTGTCGAGTCTACAAAATCAAGAGTCAAAGGGCCGAAAGCAAGGGTGTGAGTTCAAGATTTACAGCCTCTTTCCTTTGCCTTTTGTGTGGAGACTCTCGCGACGTTCGTTCTGCTGCCGACGATAATACTCGAGGTTGCTTCTATCTCTTCTCCGCCATCATCGTTCCAATCTTCACAAGGTCTTCTATTGGGTCAAAGCGATCCAGTTGTTCTGTAGCAAGCGTCAGTCCACCTCCTGTGAAGAGAATCAACGGAGGTGCACTCTCTGGGTAACGTTGAGTCCACTCCAGAAGGAGAGCTTCAATAGAGCTGTCGAGCAGGAGTGATATATCATCTTTTGCGAGGGCGAGCGTTGAAAAATATTCTCGAAACGAGAGACTCCCGACTTCGTATGGCACTACATCTTCCGGCACATCTTCTCCAAACCTTGCGTAAGCCTTCCTCCAAAGAACTTCTGCCCGCATCTCCTCTAACGTTAGCTCTTCTTCTACATCCTCAACCGTTGCTCCCTGCGGTACGTGGCCAATAATAACGGCTCCACCTTCGAGGGCAATGTCGGAAGTGTGCCAGCGAGAGAGGTGATTCCCCTTGCGATCTCTTCCGGCAAGAATCATTTCCCAACCTATTCCAGAGGGCGTTTCCCCTTGCAGACGAATTGCCGGTCCTTCCACTTCGCTCTCCTCAATCTTCCACTGCAAGCGTTCTGATAGTGGGGCGAACTCTTTCAGAAGGCGACGGTGTTTTCGTCGACTGAAAGTCTTAACGAGAAGGCTTAGGCCAGCAATCAGTAGAATGAAGAGTGCGAGAAGTATATCTAATCCTGTCATTGTTTTGCCGTTCAGTTTGCATCAGTTTCTGGAAACACAATCGGCGAAGATACGTGTGGTAGGAGCATGATGTGTCATGTTCCTACCACACGTATCGAATTCCAATGATCGGCGCAAGACTTTGTGTGCCGTGCTCAACGCCGGTGAGGATATCTTCTCCACCGCGCTGTACATAGTATCGCACACGATATTCTGCTTCCACGAAGAAGTGAAGTTGCTCAGTGATGGGAACGGCTCCCCCGAGCGTTATCATCCAAGCCACTGTTGGGCTTGTAGTAAATGAAGATGTTGTGTCGCCGGAGGTTGAGGGGAGATCAGAGCGTCCGGCATCACTTCGAGTTCCGATAAGAGCGTAGCCGAGTTCTGCCGAGAGTGATTTCCAAGAGGTGCGGAGGAAAGAGCCAACCCAGAGTTCTGAGAAGGAACCACCAACTTCTCCAGTTGTCACTGTGCCTCCTGCTGAGTCGAAACCGTTGAATCGTGCTGCGATTCTGTTTCCAACATCGCCGCGCAGGAAGATGCCACCGTCGAGCCACTGTAGTAGAGCGTAGCTTCCGGAGAGAGCAAGCCCGAGCGAGGTCTCATCTACAAGCCGCTCTCCTCGAGCACCACCGATCTCCTCCTTCACTTGTTGCTGGAAGTGGGAAAACGTAATGCCTGCGTCGACTTTTAGAGGATAATCTGACTGTGATTGCAGAGAGATAGGAAGAGAGAAAAATAGGAGGATGAGTGGGAGGAGAGGGAACATTATCGCAGAGACATCTGCTTTGTGAGGCCAGATGTCTCTGCGATTAGAATGTAGAAGCTCAATCTTCATCATGGTCGTCGTGTTCTTCCGTGCTATGCTCGCCATTTCCGGTTCCACTTGTTGCTCCAGATCGAATCTCGCTGTGCCTGACTTGGCCACCAAGGTTAGCAGTCCGGGCGACTAAAACGCTGACGATAATTCCCAGCACCAGAACTGCGATTGCAGCCCCCTGTCCTGTCGACTTTCTGCGTGCCGTAATCAGTAGCGTTAGAAGTGCAGCGGCTGCTAAAATTTCCAATCCGATAAAGGTCAGCTCTGCCGACTCTTCATGTTCGTGAATCACGTCGTGCGTGACTCCAGCAATCTCTTCAACAACTTCCTCTGCTGGTTCACCCGTTAGGTAGACCGGAATGGCGAAAAGTCCTCCAGCAAGAATTATCACGAGTCCGAGCGTTCGTATATCGTGGTTCTTACGTAGCAGCGACCAGGCGAGAATGAGAACGCCAAGAATCGTCATCACGACGACGGCGTGGGTGAAGACAATGTGAAAGTGGACTGCACTCATATAGTGTTAAACGTTAGAAAGTGGAAGTATGGAAAACATCTCTGATCTTCTTCAACAATTTCAACAATGGCGAGAGCTTCGATTGAGGCAGAGGCTAACCTTACTCGCTATCCTCAATTGTGAATCCAACTTTAATCGTCACTTGCCAGTGGACAACCTTTCCCTCTTCAATATGTCCTCTCGTCTCTGTCACCTGAAACCAGCGCATGTTCTTCACGCTTTTTCCGGCTCGTGCGATGGCGTTCGTGATTGCCTCTTCAATACCGTTTGTGGATGACCCAGTCAATTCAATATGCTTATAGACATGATCTGCCATTATTCTATTCCTCAACTATTTATGGTGCAACTTCAACTGAACAACAGAAAGTACGAAAGTGAAGAGTTGCAGCCGAATTCTTTTCTGGATCGGAGAGACTTGAAATTAGTTCCGCAAAGAACATTGGGTGAGTCTGTACCTTCTTTCGATCTAAAAGGTTTACACAACAGTTCCCTTCAGCATATTCACACACAATCATTCCAGTTATAGGGGATCACTATGTCTCGAATTCGCCATGTAAGCATTGCAATCTTCTTCCTGACGTTCTTCTCTCCGCAGCTCTATGCGCAACTCGACACGCGCCTTATCTCCGCAGACATCGTCCGCGTTCTCAGCAAAGATCTGTTTGACCTGAACAGTACTGCTTTCATGCAGCCGATGGTAGAGACATTTAATGCGACAGCAAACGCAGGGTTTTACCACATGGCTTTCGTGCCATCACGAGATACGCTCTACATCCGGTTTGGTCTGCGTGGGATGTTTGGGTTTGTGCGAGATGATCAGCTAACCTATCGACCTGCTATCCCGACCGAGCCGACGGAGAACGAGGTTGCCAACGTTCTTTCGATTGGGATTGCTAACAAGATCAAAACGATTTTCAAGCGAGGAATAGAAGCCGATTCTATTCAGATCCCCTCCGAGTCAGCAACAATTCTCGGATTTCTTGCAGCAGAGTTCAATCTAAATCGGGAGTATCTGCGGAGAGAGTTGAGGAATGATCCTGATGTGCAGGCGGCGATGCTCGACTCAAATTTAATTGACCAGATACTCGACGGTCTTCCGGCTGCTCTGGCCTTGCCAACGGGTGCAGACATCTCAACTATCGCCGCTATCGTGCCCCAAGTTGAAGTTGGCTCTCTTTTCGGAACAGAACTTTTGCTTCGCTACGTTCCCCCAGTGAAACTTGACACTAATGTGGGGACGTTTACCTTCTGGGGTGTTGGGCTGAAGCACAATCTATCCCACTACGTTACCAGCCAATTTGATCTCTCGTTTCAGCTTGTTTACCAGCAGACTTCGTTGAAGAATAGTGTTGGCGTTACTGCTGCGGAACTTGAAGCAGAAGGGGAGACGTTTAACGTGAACGTGCATGCCAGCAAACGCCTCGGAAAGCTCACTCTCTATTCAGGTCTTGGTCTGGAGCGCTCGAACATTGTTGCTACCTACCTCTACACTCTTCCCCGCCAGTTGCAGGCACAACTTGGTTTGATAACGCCGATAGACCTAAACAACGACGGGAGAATTGATGATGACGAATTCGTTCCCGATCCAGAGAATGGATTCCCGGGTGACACGAAGCCGCAGCAGAGTCGTGTGGAGTCATCAGCAAGTAATCTACAGTGGACAATTGGTGCTGACTATCAGGTCGGCCCAGTTCAACTCTTCGCCGATTTTAAGGTTGGTTCGTTTAACATCTTTTCGGGAGGATTGTTGGTAGGGTTCTGAATCGACTAAGATTTCAGTGAGCAGGGTAGAAGGAATCGGGTGAACGGAGTCACTTCTCCGTTCACCCGTTGTGCTACACAGGCTATCACTCTTCGTTATCCCTTCGGCTGAAAGTTCAGGACGATATTGACAATCTGCCATCCACTTTCACTCTTTACCAAGTTGACAAACTGATCGAACAACGCCTCATCACTGCTGAATTGCACGTGTGCCGTTGCAACCGCACCAGTGATCTTTACTTCCTCAACGCGGATGTTCCTCTCAACCCCTCCGATTACTTTTGCTTCAAGTGCTTTGATATATCCACCTTTCGTTGTCGTCACCCACTCTTCTCCGCCGAAGTAGAAAAGTGTGAAGTTGTCGTGGAGAATCGGTTGTGCCAACTCTGGATTCTGCCGATCTCCACTCTCTTTGAATTGTTCAATTACTTCCGTGATGGCTTCCATCTCTCTCTCCTCCTTTGCTTGTAGACCTGTTGTGATTAAGACTGTTGTGAGAATTGCTGCGAGAATTCTGTACTTCATACTTCCTCCAGGATCGTTTAAGTTGTCATGGTAATTGTTGCTAAGGCAATTATATAGCTCAAAAAAAACAACATGAATGTTGTTCTCGATTTCAGCTCCTCGTCTCGTTTCTCTCTGCTTCTACTCCAGGGCAATCTTTTCTACTTTCTTCAGGATTCGCGTTAAGGCACGCAAGTCTCCTTCACTGAACGATCCGAATAACCGTTCGCGCTCCTCAATCACTTTCGGCATTAGCTCTTTCAGCAGTTTGTGAGCTTCTGGTGTGAGGGCAATCAGAAAGCGACGGCGATCGTCGGGATCACCTTGCCGCTCCACAAGCCCCCGCTTCTCCAGCGAGTCGATTAGTCGCGTAATGTTCGGTCGGTCGTCGATTGCGGGATCGGCCAGTTCAAACTGTGGCCGCTTGTCCTCCTCCCAAAGTCGGTAGAGCATGAACCACTGCTCCGGCGTAATGTCCAGTCCGTTCCGTTTGAAGAAGTGGAGAAGACTGTAGCGGAGAAGCCGTGCTGTCCGGTGAATTGTGTATGCCAACGCATCGTCCAGTTTGCCCGGAGCCGCCGATGTCGATTCTTTTGCCATGAGTTAATATTGGTTGGTTGCTAATGCAACTATTGCAAAGGTAAGACATTCAAGGGGTGAAGTCAAGAAATTATTTCCAAGCAGTTAGGAGCAACTCGGAAGAGAAACCTGGGCCGAGTGCTCCAATCAGTCCATACTCAACTGATGGATCAACTTCGGCAGTCCTTCGGACTTCGATTTCTTGCATGAATTTTTCCAGCACGAAGAGAACAGAGCTTGCCGACATGTTCCCGAAGTTTCGGAGAACATCCCAGGTGTGGGCAAACTTCTCTCTTGGCTGGTTCAACGATTCTTGATAAGCCTCCAGAACCTTTGCTCCACCGGGGTGCGTGATATAGTGGTCGATCTGCTCAATCTCAAGTTCGTTGTCAGAAAGCAGTCCTTCAATCGACTCGCGCATGAAGGTGTGGACTATCGTCGGAATGTCGCGGGAGATCGTAATGCCGAATCCCCGCTCCGAAATATCCCACCCCATCACGTCGAGCGAGTCGGGAAGCGTTCGTGTTTGCGAGGCTATGAGTTGTGGTGAACCATTTCTCTTCCCTTCTACCGTATCTCCCTCTACCAGGACAGCGGCAGCTCCATCGCCGAAGAGGGCGGAGGCAATTAAGTTTGCTTTCGAGAGATCGTTCTTCACGAAGGTCAACCCACATAGCTCTACTACAACAATCAAAATGCGTGCAGTTGGAAGGGCGCGGGCAATCTCCATCGCTCGGGAGAGAGAGGCTGCCCCACCGGCGCAGCCGAGTCCCCAAATCGGCAAGCGTTTTACATCGCGACGAAATGGTAATTCCTCAATCAGCCTTGCATCGATGCTCGGCGTGGCAAGTCCAGTTGTGGAGACAAAGAGGAGGTAGTCAATCTCTTCTATCACGCAGTCTGACTTCTCAAGGCAGACTGCGATTGCCTCTTTCGAGAGCTTGATGGCATTGGCAACGTAGAGATCATTCTTCTCCCTGAACGAATGTTGTTCAGCAAACCAGTTCATTGGCACGCAGAAGTGACGGCGGTTGATCTGCGCATTGTCGTAAGCCGAGACAAGTCGATCAATTGCCGGAAAGACATCACCGAACATCTCCCGTGCAAACTCTTTCACCTCACGTTGGTGCAAGACATATTCCGGCACAGCGGTTCCAACTGCTGAAATTGTGGCCATTGAGTCAATTCAAAATTCAAAATGAAAAATTCAAAAGAAGAGAGGGGCAGAGGTATGAACTTCTGTGGAGCCAAGTCAGCTCCTCCCTTTGTTGGCAGAGTCCTCTTCGGTAAGTTACGTTTTCGTGGTAGAGATACCGACATACTGTTGTATCGTCGGTAGAAGATTGTCAATTAGAGTGGGTGTTGGCTGATTTGGTAATCATACAGATCGCCTCAGTTCTTCCATCCTATCAAGTCAAGTTATCAGAGCACCGTCAGGCCTCGAATCAATGAGCAATATCTACGTCGACTTTATTCCCGATCAACATTTAACGCAATGCGTTGCAAACCTCCACGCTGCATACGTTAAGGCAAAGGCCGATATCAGCAAGAGGAAGTTCTACAGCAACAAAGTTGACACCGTGAAATTGACTTTCGATTCTTTGTTTAATCAGATGGATCAGGCCAGTATCATTCAAGCAGAAATCTTGCGGCAGATTGATAAGTCAATCAACAACTCTATCGGCACATTTCACGAGCAGATTCTGGGTGGAGTTGAGGGATTTGAAATTGGGTCTTTGAGTGGCTTTGATATTAAAGCAAAGGATAACTCACTCTTTGCCGATATCAAAAACAAACATAACACGATGAACAGCAGCTCTGCTGAAAGCCTTTTCCAGAAGTTGGCTCGATATGCAGATGACTATAAAAAGGCAAAGTGCTATTGGGTGCAAATCTTAGCGAAAGGAAGTTTTGAGGAGAAGTGGGAAGCCGAGATAAACGGCAAAGAGTACAGCCACAGCCGAGTCTATAAAATCTCAGGAGATAAGTTCTATGCACTTTTAACAGGAGAGGATGATGCCCTCTTCCAGTTGTACAAAGTCTTGCCCCAAGTGGTGACAGACTATCTGGAATCTGTTGAAAAAGAGGGGAATGAGTTGGGAGAACATTCTGCACTTACTGAGATTACTGGGGCATCAGAAAAAAGTGGGAGGACGATTTTAGACCAGATCACCTTCGAGAACTACAGCTACTATTTAGGCTTCGACAAGCTGTAGTATTGATTTAAAAACTTGACTACTGAATAGCCAATCTCTTTCCCCATGTTCACCGGAACTGCATTGCCGATCTGCTTGTACTGCTGTGCGATAGAACCTGCAAATTCCCATTCGTCGGGGAACGTCTGTATCCGGGCGTACTCTCGAACAGTGAACGGACGAGTCTCATCGGGATGACAACGTTCTGTCTGTTTTTGGGCGGGGCTACAGGTTAACGTTAAGCACGGTTCGTCCCACCCTATCCTACGAGCCATTCCTGTTTTCCCACCACCTAAATAGAAACTCCCACCCATGTATTCTTTCTGAACTTCCAAAGGCAAGTCACGCCAGTAGCCTTTCTGCGGAACCAATTCCAAAACTTCTCTCTTGCTCTTCGGATACTTTGAGCCTTCTGAGGGAGGGACATCGCTATCGTAGAGGGTTCCTTTCTTTAAGGCATCGGATAGGGTATATATCCGTTTTGATGGTTTAGGATATTGGTATCCAATCTCTATGTCTTTTCTCACGCCAACTAAAATCAATCGTTCACGCTTCTGCGGTACATTGTAGTTTACCGCCTTCAGCACTTGTACGGGGACTGTGCGATATCCTATCTGATTCAAGATAGAGATCATCCCACGTAGTGTGTTCCCACCGTCATGGCTCAGCAAGCCACGTACATTTTCCCCTATGCAGATTGCTGGTTGAACTTCTTGAACCACGCGAGCGAATTCATAGAATAGCGTTCCTCGA
>JBFWSB010000111.1:0-11846 GCA_050248595.1 Kapaibacterium sp. (SeqCode) | reverse complement strand
TGCGTTGCCAGTAAAGACAGGTGATCGTGTTTGGGTTATCTCCAGAACAATGCTCTGGAATACTGATAGCAGCCGCACGTGGGTTGAGAACATCTCACGCTTCACAGGTATGGAGTTCCGCATTGACATTGACAACAGTGTTCTTGCACCATTCTTGCGTGGACAGATCGACTCGCTACAGGCAAAGACGCCATCAGAGTTGCGCAACTCGCGTTTCCTCTGGGAAGATCGAGTATATGAGAGCGATCCTACAGGTCGTATCGAGTCACCGATTCTTGACGTAACAGCAAATGAGATTAATGGATTCTACGATCCACGCTCACTCTTCTTCCCAGATCGCTATACGGGTCTGCGTTATGAGTGGTCACCGTTGATCGAAACGCCTGGCTTCACACCGTCGCCGAGTACAAATCCAGCTGCGATCCGTTTGGCTTCATGGTTGAAGGCGGACACGATTTATCCGGCAAATGTCCATCCTGATGCAATTGCACGGGATACGGCACATAAGTGGGGCTTCCTCCGCTTCTGGGGTAACCCACACAATCCAGATGTTGTACCGGGTGGTGAGCTTCTCGAAGTTCGCGTCTCGAACTATCCACCAGATCAGCGAACCATCGACAGCCTGAAAGGACTTGTTGGTGCTGATACTGTTGCTTGCTACATCTTCCTGTATCCACCGTACTTCAATTGCCAGGTCTACGATCCAGCAAATGCACGGTACTTGCAGCAGGATACGGTCAACATCAGTTCGGCCAGCACAGCTACCTATCGTCTGCGCATCTTCGTTCAGGACTCAATTCCGGTTGAACTGAACAGTGTGCCAGGGTGCTTCGATCCAGGACGCAATCTCGTGATTGCACAGTGGACCGATAAGCTCCGGTTCAACTACGATGTGAACACAGACGATGAAGTTGAGGATCGCAATGCAGAGGCAGAGTTCTGGGACTTCCGTTACGGACGGACGACTTACGGCTTTGTCTTCACACAGGGCAATACAGGTACAACCGATGATGTTTCTGAGGTTCGTCCAGTTTGGCTTGGCGATCAATATCTGCGCGACGTGAATCAGGGGCTGGATAACGGGGCAACAGTTCTGCAGACCGGTAATATGGTTGTACGAATTGACTCGACTGAGACCCATGGTCTCTTAAGAAATCCAGCTCAGGTAAATAACACGTTCAACCTTGACTCTGTCTTCACGATGATTGTGAATGATGGACATACTGGAAACAACAAGTTCGACTTCCGCGTTCTGGTTAACGCACAGCCACGCCTCCTGCCGAATGCAGGTGGTCAGTTTGTGCTGCCGAATGCAAAGGAGGACTTCGACTATAACCGCACATTGCTTGACCTGAGTCGTGCAATCAGATCGGAAGATCTGAACCGTGGCCAGCGCCGTCTCTATAGCTTAGTCTATCGTGATGATGCGTTGAACGCAGCTGAAATTCAGGATGGAGCAGTTGTTAAGGATACCACAGCCACAAGCACAGCGACGATCGCGAAGATTCGCAAAGATACGTGCTACTTGGAAGCAGGTATTCTTGATGCACCGAAGACCACACCAAGTTGGATTAAGATCAATCCAGTATCAGGTATCCTTTATGGAACACCGGGGTTGAACGACGCACCGCGCACGGATTCCGTCACGGTTATCGTTACCGACGAGTATGGTCTGAGTGATGTACGCAGCTACAGAATCATTGTTGACTCAACACAACATCCGCCGGATCTCCGCGGTCTGCCGCCAATCCGCTGTGCGATTGTTGGACGAGCATACAAAGATTCGCTCTGCGTCAGCGATCGTGATTTTGGACGTCTTGCAGCTGCAGAGACAGTCACGTTGACAGCGACTGCTCGCATTCCAGGCAATGAAGTACCATTAACAGTTGTTCCTGCAACGATAACGGGGCCACATAACCCGGACACGTGCTTGCCTATCTCAATTGAGACAAGTGCAATTCCGACAGCTTTTGCTGGGCAAAAGATGACAGTGGTTGTGATTGCTGAGGATGCTGCTGGCAACAAGGACACCTTGAGCTATGAGGTATCAGTTAGCGATGCAATTGACTTCGCAATGACCGTTCGTGTAGAGAACACGAATGTCGCTGATGGCGATTCCCGCCAGTACTTGACCTTCGGTTTGGCTCAGAACGCTACAACTGGAGAAGATGCTGGCAGCTTAGGTGAGCTTGATGAGATCTACTGCGAATATGAGCTTCCACCACTTCCACCTACGGACGTGTTTGATGCTCGCTGGACAATTCCAAACAACAATGGTATTCAACGGAACTTCTATCCAACGAATCCATCGTCAGGCCAGATCCGTTCAGCATGGAAAGCCTTCATTCAGCCTGGTAACCTGGCCGGAGGAAGTCCTTTCTATCCAGTGAAGATCTGCTGGTCAATTTCAGAGGCGCGGACGTCAGATTCAATTCTAACGATTGCCGACCTCCGAAGCGACGAGACAGGAACGAATAGAGGAGCCTTCCGCGTTAGCATGAGCAACCCAACAGGGCACAACGTTTATGCAGTGAATGGTATCCGTGTTGAGATCAACGGCGACAGCGCATGTGTAGTTATTCTTGAGCCTGGAATCATTGAAGGCTTCAAGATCTTCTACGGCAGCGATTCAACATCGAGTGTTGACAATCCTGTTGCAGGTAACGAGGCTGGCTTCCAGCTTGCTGCAAACGTGCCGAATCCGGTTACGAGCACAACAGAGATTGCCTACACCGTGCCGAGCCGTAGCGATGTCCGCCTTGATATCTTTGATGTCAACGGTAAACTCGTGAAGACTCTGATTAACGGACCGGTTCCAACAGGACGCCACACGGCCGTTTGGAATGGAACAGATGAGCAGGGAAGGAAGGCAGCGAGCGGTACCTACACCTATCGTCTCTCTTCTGGAACAACGGTTATCAGCAAGACAATGATCGTAACGCGATAACCTAAGAATGATATTCTGCCCAAGGTCGGAGAGAGTTTTGCTCTCTCCGACCAAGCAGAACCGAATGTGAACAAATCATGGTTACATTATACAGAAACAATAATCAGAGGAGAGACAGCATGAACTTCAAGAGAATACTGCCCGGTTTACTCGGAGGTGTTGCTCTGATGCTCCTCGTTTCGGTCACGAAGTCGGAGGCCCAGATATGGACAGAGTTCACGGTTGCGATCGAGAACCGGATCTATGAGCCTTTGGTCGGAGGTACACAGATTCCACGGAGTCAGTTCGTTGACCTCTTCAACAACTTTGTGAACCCGGACGACGGTGTGAGCAGAACAGCAATTCCTCTCGGGTTCGAGATCGAGTATGACGGACAGCTTTTTACCCAAGCTTGGGTCTCGATCAACGGCTTTGCGAGCTTCGAAGGACGGTTTATCACGAATGATCCATTTACTCTCTTTACACCAACGAATGGTCCTAACCTAACGTTGGCTCCGTACTTTGGCGACCACTACTACCGTGCGCCAGGGTTTGATTTCTTGGATCCTCAGGGGCGAGCATTTACTCCAACGACAATTAGCTGGCAGACAAATCCAGGATCAGCCGATCCCAAGGGTTTGAATCGCCGTTCATTCGTTGTTGAGTGGGAGAACGTGAACATTAACTATTTCTTTGATCCAGTAAATCCTGACGATCCATTCTCACCGAACCGTCAGGCACAAGCTCCATCAATTGCCAGCTTCCAAGTCTGGATTTTTGAAGCAGATCCGAATACGGCACCTTCGAAGAAAGGAACCATTGAGTTCCACTATGGAGATGCTGGAACAGGTTCAGGTGTAAGTATTGTGAAGTTTAGCGGTGCTTCGGTTGGTATCGAAGATGAGCCTGCTGTGCCAAACGGCAATACGACTTGGATCAATGCAGTTACGTATGCTGAGACAGGGAATCAGATCCTTTCCCGTTCTGATACGCGGTTAACCAGCAATTGGCCTCCAAGTGGATTGCCAGGACGTATCTTTATCTTCAATACAGATGGTACTGCAGGTATCAGAGGGTGGGGAGATGGTGATGCGACTCTTACGCAAGTAGATCCAAACACTCCACCAAATGTTCGGGCTGATCAACGCCTGTTCGTGACAATGGCAGACGTGATTCGTATCCTTCGCCACCAAGCAGGACGTCCAGTTGAGTTTGACTCAGCTATCAACCGTCATGGCTATCACGGCGATGTGAACCACAATGGTCGCTTCTACTATTCCACGAGCAACTACGACAATACGGGAGATTCCGTAATTCTCGGTACAGTACAGCGCTATAAAGTCTTCTGGCCTTTCAAGAGCACGAATGAAAATCTTCCGTTGCCGAACGATAATACGTTCAACGGATTCTTCTTCGATGCTGATGAGTTTGATGCCAGTTTGATTATGACATACTTAGCAGCAAAACTACCGGTACTTCCCTGGCTACCTGATACGTTGCCACATTTCACAGGAAAAGCAGTTGCAAACGTTAGTGCAAGTGATATTGTTCTGGAAAACAGTGGGACGAAAACAGGACGTTTAGTGGAAATCCCGATTACTCTGAATGGCTACAGCAATGGTGCTGTTGGCGTTAAGTTAGAGGCTGCAAAGGGAACACGGATTGTTGATGTCTACACACCAGAAGCCGATATCTATCGCCAAAGTCTTGCAGTTGCTGGTGAATCGAAAGTTTCGATAGCAGCCGCTGGACAATTCAAGCCGGGTGATGTGATTGCTACAATCATTGTGGAGACAACAGAAAAAGGAGAAGCTTCATTCGAGAATGTGATCTTTAACGAGAAAGAGACAGGAGCGAAGAAGCTGAATGTAAATAACACGGATGCAGCAGCTGGCGAATTGATGCTCGGATTGGTCTCACCAAACCCGATCAACGTCAACGCAACGGCATCGTTCAATTACACAGTGCCAACAGATAGTCGGATTCAGATCCGCGTATTTGATATACTTGGCAAGGAAATTGCAACGATTGCCGATGGCGAAGCAGTTGCAGGAACATATGCAGCTCAGTGGAATGGACGTGACGAAAGTGGACGTCAAGTTTCGCCAGGCATGTATATGATTCGCGTAGAAGCAGCCGGACGGAGCGGGGTTGCCCGAGTCCAGGTTGTGCGCTAACTAAGGAGTTTTAGGTGTGGTAGGTAGAGCTTACAATACTCTACCTACCACTACCGAAACACCAAACCCACCTCACCTTAACGAAAAAGAGGCGGAATAATGAAATCCGCGATTCAACAAGAAAATGTGAAGAGTGGACGGACTGTGTCGAGGGTAAAGAGCCTAAGCCAGGCAATGGCAATGTTGCTATTGATATGTGCAGGAATAGCAACACCTGAGAAGGGAATTGCACAATCGGAACAACGTTCTTTGAGAATCTGGGTTGATACATTGGGCTTCAACTTCTGTGAAGTGGGGAACAGTGCCGAAATGGAGAACGACGTCTCGTTTGACAATTGGGGAGTTTGGTTGGAAAGCTTTGCCGACGAAGACACCACAGTTGGATTTCGAGTTCAGGATAGCGTGTTGGTATGTACACTAACCTTGAGGTGGGATACTTCAAGAATTCAGCTACAACCACCATATATCTTAACTCCACCGCAGACAGTATTTGGTCGGTTTGCTTCAAAAGTACAATCGGTCGATACAGTAGAAGGTTTGCTTTGGGTTTCTGTATCTCCTGCTCCAGAAGGAGCAATTCGGCCAGCAGTGGGGACAGGGATTCCGCTCTTCTATATGAAAGGGAAGTTAAAGCGAGGAGAAGGGTTAGTAGAACCTCCGGAAGCCGGAGCAAGAGTACAGTCGATTGAAATCGAAGGGAAACTTGGAGAGAATCTTGGGTCAAGTCGATTTATTTCAGGTTTTGTTAAGGTTCAACGGGATACAACACTCGAGTATGCCGGTACCTTAAAAATTACTGAGGGCGACCTTGATACGAACCAAGTGGACACAGTTGAACTCTATGTTCGTAACCTGGCCAACCGTAAAGTGCGAGAAATTAGATTTAGCCTCATTAGTGAGGGGGCTGGAGTGAAATTTGTTGACACGATAGAGACTGGCTCGGGGCGTACTGCAGAATGGAACGTGAGGGAGTTGACGGTGACTCCGGAGAAAATCACAGGCTATTTCACATCAGATGCCGATATTGCATCCGAAGATAGTTTGTTAGTGCGGATTTTGCTTGAGCGGACAACGGACAGTGCTTTCGATGCTTCTTTGATAATTGATGAATTCAGTCTTAACGAACAATCCTGCTTAGGTAAGCTGTTTGTTGAAAATGCTGAAGTTATCGGGAAGCTGATTCAAAGAGACACTGTCGACACAACAATGAGTGTTGTGAACCGAAGTAGGGGAGAGGAGAGAGAGGTGGAAGTTACCTTCTCGAAAGAGACAAACATTGTACAAGTTACTTCCGCCAGGCAGAATTCAATTCAGAGCGTGACTATCTACGATATCAAGGGATCACGCATTGCATATGTAGAAAACTTGGAGAGAGGGAAGAGCGTAGTAGTGAAGTTGGAGAAGAATGTGCAGAGAGGGAAGTACTTCGTCGTGATTAGGGATTCAGAAGGGAGATTTTGGAATAGACAATTTATACTATAAACAACGGTAAGTTATTCACCATTACCACAGGAGTAGATCCATGCGTAAACGCTATTGGTTCTTGGGAATGCGGTTCGTAGCGATCCTTGCCCTGTTTGCATTGAGCACAACAATTGCTCGTGCACAACTTGGCGCAAAGTTCCTGCCGACCTTGTCCTTACAAAAAGAGTTGCCAACCAACAATCCGGGGGGTGACGTAGTTAATGGAGACACAATCTATGTGTCTGAACCCGGAAACGGTGAGAAGCGCTATCTGGTAATGCCGATCTTTATTCACAACTGTCTCGATTCATTGACGAGCGAGAATATTGTCGGTAATCCAGGAGAGCGCATTTTCAGCTTCCGCTTCCAGTTGCAGTACAACAACTGTATGCTGAAAGCAGTAGGAGTTTCAAAGAAAGGAGCTCTGCCAAATGACACAAACGTCTTGGCAAAGCACTTTAATATGAGTATGTCGACGGCGACAGAACCTAACTATAAGTTCCCGACAACGGGAGGTTCATCGACATTTGGTGAGCGCGTGACAATTTCAGGAAGTTCTTCACTTCCGTTGCCACGCTCTCCAGTTTCAACTCCGGGAATTCGGAATCCAACATGTTCTGATCGTGATTATACTCCTTTCGTCTACATAGTATTCGAAATAGTTGGCACGGCAAATGGGGGCGTGTGTGGTATCACAGCTGACCAGATGATTCTGGTTCGTGATTCCATTCGTTGGAACAACTACAATCCAGCACACGTGACGCCAGAAATGATTGCTCGGGGGTTCGGCCCGGTTCAAACCGCGGTATTCCCACCGCCAATCTTTCCAATTACGTATCCGAATGATTATGGTTCAGCAGTGGTTCAGATTACACGTCGTCCACGCATTGACCTTATCCCAAGTTCGCAGGTAGTTCAGCCAAGTCCGTCAGATAACGCAAACTATGAATTGGTATTCCCATTGCAGACGCAGTTTGGTAACCCGAACCGTGTCTTCCGTGGCCTGAAGATCTCAAATGGTGTTGCAGGAACCTTCCTTCGTAACCTTACAGTTGAGACTGATCAGCCTTGGTTGCGTATCGATCTAAACGATCCAGGTACGCCTCCTGGCGTTCAGCAAGGTGGACAGAATGGTGAGCGTGGTGTGCAAATTCGGAACGTTGGTGTTGAAGCTTTCTTCAACATCGTTGCGAACCCAACAATGTTGCCAGCTCCACCAAATGGTTATCCAACACCAGGTATCTACGAAGGATACGTTACGATCCGCTCGGTTGACGCACAAAACAGTTCAGTTCGTTTGCGCGTTGTGTTGATTGTGAATCGTAATCCATTGGAGAGCGGATTGAACACTGGCGAAGAGCCAACACAGACTCGTGGTATTCAGTTAAGACTCCGTAGCTCAGCAACTACGCCTGATTTTACTTATCTCACGATGGGAACAGGAATAGGAGCTACCGATGGTGTTGATTCACTCTTCGGTGAGTTAGAAGGGGCTTCGCCACCACCAGCGGGATCATTCTACGCTCGTTTCTTCCCTCCGTCGTTGACTGGATTTAATGGTCTGATTGACGGACGAGGAATCTACACTGAGCCAACTCGCGTACCACGTTCAACGAACAACGAAGCAAGCATCGACATTCGCAATTTTGATATCGAGACAATTCATACATACTGTGTGAACTTCGATGTGAATAATGTGAATGACTATCCGGTTGTTCTCGAGTACGATCTGAACGACCTTCCACAGGGAGCGCAGCTCTTCTTCAAGCAAAATGTTGCCGGTGTCGATCAGACCTTGAACATGCGTCTTGAAGGAGCGAACATTGGCGGGACACGTCGTGCAATCTTTATTGCCGACCCGAGCGTCAAGTCGTTCTGCATTGACTATCTGCTTCCACGTGTTGTGCAGTTTCCGGAGATCAATCGTGGCTGGAACTTTATTTCCTTGCCTGTTGAGCCATCCGATCCTCGTCAGCTTTCGGTCTTCCCGAATTCGAACTCTGGACCAATTCGGTTCACACAGAACGTCTACTCAAAGGAAGATGAAGTGCACACAGGTATTGGCTACTTTGTTAAGTACAGCGATATCCTCGATAACACAGTCTCTGGTGTACCAGTCCTGTTGATCCACGAAATTTTGACACCATACAGAGTTCGTCTCTTCCAGGGATGGAATACTGTTGGTGCTCTCTCCGTGCCAACAACAGTGGATGGTATTGCATTCGGGCCATTTGAAAGCAATCCAATTCCATCACTTGATGGTGAGGTCTATCGCTACGTTACAAGCCGTGGTTACGAGCAGACATCACGTATTGAGCCAGGATATGGTTACTGGATCAAAGTAACGGGAACAGGCTGGTATAGACTGGAGCCGACCGAGCCGATCCGCAAGGGTGTAGCTGGGGAGCCAACAAAACCATATCAGTCATTGAATAACCTGACAATTGCAGACAATGGACAGCACGCAAACTCACAGCTCTGGTTCGGCTACGGAAACGTAGAGAACAAGCAGTACGAGATGCCACCAGTTCCTGGTGTTGATCTGTTCGATGTTCGCTTCAACAATAACGGATTTGTTAGTGCTACAAGCGAGCGCAACGGCGAGCACGTTGTTGAATTGACAGGCGTAACATATCCGGTTGTCCTCTCAGTAGAGAATGTTGACGCAGCATATGTTGTCACAGATGCTGAAACTGGTGCATACATCGGTGAGTTTGCAGCAGGAGAGGCAGGTACGGTTCGCATCACCAACTCACTGACGAAGTCAGTGAAGTTGACGCGCGTTCCATCCTCGACTGTGAACTTGAGCGAAGCATATCCGAATCCGGCCAGCGATCGCATGTCGTTCGACATTGCTGTCCCAACAGAGCGTCACGTCACTGTGGGTCTCTACAACTCGCTCGGTGAGAAAGTAGCAGACTTGTTTGACGGAACGGTTGCGGGTCAGGAATCAGTCGACTTCTCTGGCAAAGGTTTGAGCACAGGCGTTTACGTCTACAAGATGACAACCTCGAATGGAGAGACTGAGATTCGTCACGTCGTGAGTGCACGATAATTAGGCGTAGCATCTCTTCTTGACTTGAGGCGATGCTACAGTGAAACCGAAAGGGCGAACTCGAGACTGTATCGAGTTCGCCCTTTTCTATTCAAAGCTATAATGTTGTTCTATACATGTTATTGAAAGGGATGAATGTGATGAAAAAGCTCTTGACATATCGACTTCTCTCAATTGCTATGTTCTTGTTGTTTCATGTCGGGATACTTTCGGCGCAGGAACTATACGAGAGTATTGGCAAGATCCGTTTTACATCAGAGATACAGTCGGGTGATCCTGCGGTTAATATCTTTTATGGCTTTGGTACTTCGTATACCGATACAACAGATCAGGCAGAAGTAGAAATTCCTTTCCTTCCTCCTCAAAACTACTACGCGTGGTTGAACAGAGTCTGTGATGGACCTTTTGCCGGTGATCCCTGTATCTGGCAGGAAGATTTTCGAGGAGTTCCTGATTCAGTCGCAAGTGGTGATAAGACAAGATTCACACTTACGTTTAACGTTGGATTGCGGAACAATACAGGTGGCCCACTTCGCTTAACGATTCTCAACCCTGACTGGCCTGAGGGCGTAGACTCCATCCACCTTGTCGATCCGGTTGTGCCGACTGCGTTCAATAAAACGTTTACGAGACCTGCAACGGCACTGATTGAAGATCGGTTTACCACAAAACTGACACTCACAGTCTACTATAATCTTGCAACATTGTCAGTCCACTCAATTGAAGCTGATAAAGTTGGTACGAATCACCTACTGGTTGCTCCCAACCCTGTCCTAAGTGGTGGGATTTCTGTGACTGGCCAAATGGATGCTGGAGACCATCTACTGATAGTAAACAGTCGAGGAGAAGTTATTTCTCGCATTGAAGTCCCACAATCAGAAGAAAAGATTGAGGTTGGAAGTGATATTCCATCAGGAGGATATTTTCTCCTACACTTAAACAGAGAAGGGGCTGTAATGGGACGACAAACTTTTCAGGTTATTCGGTAATATCGGGGAAGAAGAAGCTCTCTTTACGAGTGTGCAATTCCAAGAAAACCGATCCGTTGTTAAACGGTATCTTTCGGAGTGCATCCGAGTGATCCTTGCCATCTACAGGGTGAGCAAGCCGAAGCAACCACATCATTATTTCAAGCAAAGAACTATGCGAATTTCGAACATTATTCCGACAACTTTGATTGCCTTCTTTGTAGTTGTTGCCGGAAGTCTTGCTCAGAACCTCTCAACACTTAACACTCCATTAGAAACTCCTGACGGCACTCAAACTTCACTGGCTGAAATCGGTGAAGGGAAAGTGACTATCATTAGTTACGGTGCTACCTGGTGCGTTCCCTGCAAAAAGGAGATGCAGGCCGTTAACAACATCTACGATAGCTTGCAAGCACATGGCATTGAGTACGTGGCAGTCTTCATTGACAATACCAAAACAATGTCGAAGGTAGGACCTTACGTAAATGCGAAGAAGTTCAAGTTCCCTGTTTTGCTCGATCCAAGTCAGGAGACTTTCGAGGCAGTGAACGGAACAGACGTTCCATATGCTTTGATCTACGATCAGAGTGGTGAGCTAAAATTTAAGCATGATGGATATTTTGAAGGGGATGAAGAACATTTGATGGAAGAGGCTATGAGCTTGCTTGAGAGTACCAAGGCTGGAGATAGCGAGTAAAAAACGTAAGAGAAAAACCGATTGTCTACTCCTTCTACAGGAGTGCTTCTTGGCTTCTCTCTTCCAGTTTAGAATATCGTGATTGAATTAGAGTCCAAGCCGAAGTGGGGAGATACTCCACTTCGGCTTTTGTGTTATCTTTAGAGCCGAATTCGAGACAAGAACATCCAACAAACTTTGATTCTGTTGTGACTGCTGACAAAAATCGACACTTTCGACTGATGGCGGGATTCTTTTCAGTGGGAACCCTGTTTAGCATTTTACTCAATGTTCTAACGACACTGGCTCAGAATGCGGACTTCTCAATTGCCAACGATTTCCGCTACGGTATCGGAGAACAGTATCAGAACGAAGATGTTGCTCGAAAAGAGTATCTGGAGAACCTCTTCAACGGTCGCGTTAATGTCTCGAATAATTTGGGGAATCTACTTCTCGGCTTCCGTGTACAGCTTGATCGCCCGAGAGAGTTCGGTCCAGACACCGTAGGTCTGACGCAATTCTTTGCTGAAATCAAAAAGGATGGGTTGACCGCCAGAGGTGGAACGTTCTATCACTTAGT
>JBFWSB010000110.1:0-11875 GCA_050248595.1 Kapaibacterium sp. (SeqCode) | reverse complement strand
GTGCGGTTGACTCGATTCTCCCTCGTCTCCGGTTCATCTGGCTTCACAGTGGGGCAGGTTACGGGAACCGTTGTTGTTCAGCCTTCGGGAGAGTTTCCTCTTCCTATCAATTTCAGAAGCGACAGACCGGGGCGTTTTGTTGATACGCTTGTGGTTGAGGATAGCTGTGGCATTACGTGGAAAGCACCGGTGCGTGCTGAAGTTGCTGACACGTTGAACAGTGTTGAGAATACTCTGTGGAATAACGCTTCTCTCAACCTTTCGGTTGTGCCAAATCCAGTCTCAAGTTCAAACCAACTCACGATTGCGTACCAACTTCGATCACGATCCTCAGTTACGATCCAGATATTCAATGATCGTGGTGAGCTGGTAGGGGAACGTGAAGGCATAATTGCAGAACCGGGGGAGAGAAAAGAGTTGTTTGAAGTTCAAGGCTTCCCTTCCGGTATGTACTATCTAACGATTCAGACAGAAGAAGGGAAAGGTATGCAACCGTTTACCCTCGTACGATAAGGCTGAATCCTTACGGTAGGGTGGGCACAATCTATCGTAAACGTTGAAGGAGAACTATTGCGCCCGGCTCGATATTGAGTCGGGCGTTTTCTCTTCTCCTCAATCAACCGTAGCTTCTGAAACGTAAACCTCCCTATATTCCCACGCAAATAATCAAACAGGACGTAGTTTATAGTTATGGCTCTACAATCAGACCCGACAGACATACTGCCGGTTGTCCGTCTCCGAAACGTAACCAAGGAGTATCGTCTCGAAGGGAAATCCCTCCCTGTTCTTCGTGGCGTTTCACTCGATGTGCAGCGGGGAGAAGTGATTGCCGTTGTTGGGCGTTCAGGGGCGGGTAAGAGTACATTGCTTCACGTGATCGGAGGTCTCGACAGAGCAACTGGAGGGGAAGTAGAGGTTGTGGGAGAGCGATTAGATCGGATGAAAGTGCCTCAACTGGCTCCTTTTCGTAACCAGCACGTCGGTTTTGTGTTCCAGTTCCACCACTTGCTCCCGGAGTTCACGGCGGCTGAAAACACGGCAATGCCGTTGTTGATCCGCGGAGTTGGGTTAAAGGATGCGCTGAAGGTAGCTCGGCAATATCTCGACATGGTTGGCCTTGCCGACCGGGCCGAGCACAAACCGGGAGAACTGTCGGGGGGGGAGCAGCAGCGGATAGCGGTTGCTCGCGCCCTAATTCCAAAGCCAACGCTTGTCTTGGCCGACGAGCCTTCAGGCAACCTCGATTCGGAGACCGGGGAACGTCTACACGATCTACTCTGGAACCTAAGCCGTGCCGAGGGGCGGACGTTCGTGATCGTAACGCACAACCGCAATTTAGCTGAGCGGGCTGATCGCATCTTGACAATTGAGGATGGAATTCTGGTAGAGTAGTCCGGAAGATCGTAGCCTTTGTCTATTGTCCCAAGTTCTCATATCCACGCCCAAGCAGAAAGCAATTCAAATCTTCGGCTAAGAGTGGATATGTAACGCTTTCCCCTAATCTGGAGTCATATCTCCACAGTTTCCCTATACAATCAATGCACGCTTACCCAAAATTATTCGTCGTGCTATCCCCTCGGTTTTTGATATTTTGAAACGAAGCAGAACAACGATTGCAACATCATATAGCACGCTTATGCTCTACTCATTACACGCTCGCATTTCGACGGTTCTCCTCCTCATCCTCTTTGGTGCTTCCTCACTTATTGCACAAGGTTCCGGCGAAACATTCAAGTCAAAAAACTTTCCCGTACCCTTTGGCCCGGATAATGTGGGGACGGAGTTCTACTTTGCTTTTCCTGCGAACTGGGAATTTGCTGCTGGCAAGAAGTACGTTCAACTCTACATCAGCTCAGGCGTGGCAACGAAGGTAGATGTTTATGTTTTGGGGCAGTTCAAGAAAAGTGTTCCAACTGTTGCCAACGAGATTGTAACAGTAGAGTTGTCTAACATTGAAGGGCAGATATTTGTGCGAGACGATCAATCACCGGAGCCTAACGATCAAATCTACCCAGGACAAGCAGTCCGTTTGGTTGCTGATGATCCGATTATTGTCTACGCAATGAATCGAACTACGTTTACAAGTGATGGGTTCTTGGCACTCCCGATTAACGCTTTAGGGAGAGAGTATGTTGTCGCCAGTGCAGCATCTGTTGAGGGGGCAACACAGAGTCTCCCCTCACAATACATGGTCGTCGCTCCCTACGATGGAACGACTGTCACCATTGTCAACTCAACCGACACACCAAACCATCAAGAAGGCCAGCGCTTTTCTATTAGCATGAAGAAAGGAGATGTCTTTTCGGCAATGTCGGTGGGAAATAGTGGGGATCTCTCTGGCTCATACATTAGCTCTAACAAGCCTATCGCAGTAATTGCCGGGCAGAACTGTACCTATCTTCCCGACTTTCAATATCCTGCTTGCGATCACTTAGTGGAGATGATGACACCTGTAGAGTCTTGGGGAACCTTCTATCATGCTCTTCCATTTCAAAATAGAACGAAAGGAGATACATACAGGATATTCGCTGGTGAGCCAGGAGCGGATGTGATAATTAACGGAACCAAAATAGCCACTCTTTCTGCCGTTGGAGGCCCAAGGGGTATTGGTTGGGTTGAGTATCGTGAAGATGCTCGGGGGCCGATGGAATTTACTTCAAACAAAAGAATTTTTGTTGCCCAGTATAATAATGGCCAGCGATACGATAATGCTGGAGGGAGTGACCCCTTTTATATCATCCTCACTCCAGTTGAGCAGTATCAAGATCAATTTATTTTTGCAACACCACCAGCAGAAGAATTCCCCCAGAATTTCGTGAACATTATCGGAGATTCCTTAGCAGTAGCTAATGCTGAGATTGCAGAAGCTGGGACAGAGAACTGGCGAAGTGCTGCGTCAGCCTTTACCAGTATCCCTTATAAATTCCCAACTGCTATTCAAGGGAAGAAATATACAGGGTTAAATATCGCGATTGCCAACGGTGCATGGCGAATGCGAAGCACTGGCCCACTCGCTGCCTACATTTATGCTGGTAGCAACTTCGACTCATACGGCTATCCTCTTTCAGTTGCCACGGCAAACCTTGTTATTGCTGATGTGGTTGCCCCAACAATTGAGTGGACTCAAGATTGTGATGGTACAGTTTCAGGAAGAGTAAACGATCTACCGGATGATGTAACCGTACGCTCTAACCTCTCTTCTGTCCGGTTAAGTCCTGAAGGAAGTGTTAACTACACGATCCTCGTTGACAAGTTTGACGCTGGCATTAATCGCGCAACAAACTTTACTCTGAAGGTTAGGAATCCGAAGCAAGATGCTGTTGCGGTTATTGTTGCAAGTGATATGGCCGGGAATGTGTCGTTCGATACCGTGCGTTATTTCGCACGAGATGTTGCGCTTGCTCCGAACCCTCTGGACTTTGGAGAAGTGATGATAGGAACCACGGGGAATCTGCCGGTGACTATAACGAACAATGGCAATCGTACTGTTACTCTCAAGCAGATACTTCTGCAGAAGGGAGATCAAAACTTTACCCTTATCCCTCCATCAGAGGGGTTAACGCTTGCTCCAAGTCAGCAAGTAGATGCAACGGTTCAGTTTAACGCTACAACAACTGGAGTGTTTTTTGATTCTATAGGAATCGAGGATGACTGTGGAATTATCTGGCTTGTTTTAGCACGCGCCGAAGTCGTACAGCCGGTGATTAAGGTAAGCGATTGGGATTTTGGACCTGTGATAATCAATCAGCCTGTTCCTGAATTGACAGATTTGCAGATTCGCAATGCGGGGACGGGAACGCTTGTGATTTCGAACGGAACTGGTCCTGGTAATCCAGTTTTTACACTGCCGAATGGTTTGCCGGCATTCCCTGTTGAACTGAAGGCCGGACAGTCCCGTGCGCTTCGGGTATACTTTGCTCCAACTGCGGAAGTGTCGTACATCGACTCGGTTGTGTTTGAACATAATGCACCCACAAACAGTGCAAATGATCCAGTTGGAATTATAGAAGGACTTGGCATTAACTCCACACTCTTCGCAACGCCATACAGATGGCCTGCAAAAAGAGTTGGGACAGGGAAGTATCCAGCTATTGTCTACATCAAAAATTCCGGTGATGCAGATGCCCGAATTTTTGGTGTTAGAGAAAAGATAGGTGATGTAACCGACTTTACTGTTGACGATGAGTTGAATATTCTTAACCTCAATGTTCCTGCCAAAGGAGAGGTTGCGGTTGCTGTTTCATTCTCTCCGCAAGATGTTGGCAACCGTCAATTAAAAGTGATCTTTGATACCAAAGAGACAGATGAAACGAAAGACACAACGGTCTTCTCAATCCTCAACGGTATTGGCATTGTTCCCGGCCTCCGTACAACCGATCTCGACTTCGGTTCAATGACTCTCGGTGACCCAGAGACCATGAAGACCGTCGACTTTGAGCTTGATGGCTTTTGGCCAGATGGTGATTGGCGCGATACAGTCTGGATTGATGGCTTCGACTTCGTAAGTGATAACAATGGTGCTGGAACAGATGATTTCCGCTATGAACTTCCGGCGGGAACCACCTTCCCGATCATCTTGATTCCTAACGGAACAGAATCGATTACGATTACTGGATACTTCGCTGCCACACTACCTGGCAGTCGAAGTGGATCGTTGTTGGCTCGGACACGTGATGGTGTCGACACCGTTTCTCGTTGGGTTGGCCGAGGTACGTCGCAAGATGCAGCGATAGTTGCGGCAGTTACTGCCGGGGATGATCTCTGCCTTGGCCTGAGTGACACTCTCACGGCAACAATCGAAAGTGCTGGCCCTGTTCCACTCACAATCAGTAATCTGACACTTAATGATCCGAGCGGAGAGTTTGTGATGCTGAATCCTCCGGGAACACCATTTACGATGCTTCCCGGTGAGATCCAGACGCTTGAGATTATCTTCACACCGGTTGGAACAAATGGCCCTCGAACGGCAACACTTGATATTACGAGTGATGACCCAGCCAATCCAGTTGTCACTCTTCAACTGACCGGTTCAGGACGAGAGTTCAACATTGCTGGAAGACTTCTTCTGTCTGGCACGTTCCCAGAGGGTGAGGATAAGCTTGCTGTTCTCGGTGAAGATGTGACTGCAAAGGTGATGATAGATGATCTGCTCGACGGTGTGAACGCAACCGGGTATCAAGTAACCCTGACGTACGATCCGAATGATCTGTTCGAGCCAACGAATATCTCTCAGATAACGCTGAATCCTTTGGTACATCCACCTGGCACAACGATTACGTTTGACGGGGCTTCAACGCGAGGCAAGCTGATATTTAACGTGAAGGCTCCTACTCCGCTGACTGGAAGTGGTTTGCTGTTCGAGGCTCCGTTTGGTGTTGTCTTCAACACAAACCTTACGCGCTCTATCAACTTAGACCTACAGTTCACCGACGGTGCAGAGTGTGCGCAGATTACGGACGTAGCCGACGCAACAATCGACGTGAACCCACTCTGCGGCCTGAACCTACGATTGATCGAACTGACCTCGGGTAAGTATGCAGCACCGGTTGCACTGCCGAATCCGATTGCTGGTGGAATGGCTCAGATTGAGTATGGACTTGGTCTCGATGGGGAGACTACCCTTACGCTCTTCGACGCAACAGGAAATCAGGTGGCGACACTGGTGAACCAGTATCAGCAGCCGGGTGTCTATCGCGTTGACTTTGACGCCACTCTCCTTCCAGCCGGTGTCTACTACTGCCGGATGGTGTCGGGGCACGTGGAGTATGTTTCGCCGATTGTTGTCTCGAACTAACGAACATTCATTCGGTATAAAACTGGGAACCTCTCCCTTCTCTTGCCACTGGCGAAAGAGGGGAGAGGTTTTTTTATGGGCTTTTGGTTGTTGTGGTTCATTGTTGAGGTGAAGGAGAGATGTTGAGGGGGCAAGGGGGATGCGGAGGGGCAAAGGTTTTTGCCCCCTTCGGGATCACCCATTCAAATGCGTATTCCCCTTTCTCTGTTTCCCTGCTCGAAGTATCTTCACGCCTCATGAGCCGTTCTCTGACTATTGCAATACTCAACTGGACCCCAGGCTGGGAAATCCTGCTGGAGTGGACAGGTATTCCCTGGCGTGTGGTTCACAACACAAGTGAACTAACACCTGAGCGGTTTGCAGTTGTTGTTGTGAACAAACCTTTGTGGAGAGAAGAGCGGGATGCCGTGGAAGGCTTTGTGTGTGAAGGGGGGAGCGCCTTGGATGTTGGTCGCTTTCTCCACTATATCTATCCTGAGAAGATTCGCCGAGGGTGGGTTACTTCTCTCTTTCCAGATCAGGCTCACCAGCTTTTCTCCAACATCCCAATTCTCGACCTTCACGGAAGGGGTGTTTCGTTGCGACAGGATGCAGAGTTGAGAGGGCTTCTCGGTTTTCTCCCGGTGGGGAGGGGAGTAGTTGGACTTCTTGGAGTTGATCCCGACTATATCCTCGAGGATCGTAGGTTCCGAGCCAAACGTTTTCCCGGCATTGATGGTCGCCACCCAGCCGAGCGAGTTGCCCGATTGGGAAAGGGGGAGATTGGACTGTTGCTGCGGAGAATCTTTGCCCGCCTCTTTGCCGAACGTGGGCTTCCGTTAGTAAGTAGACGCCGTTTTCCAGAAGGGGCTGAGAACGTCTTCTGCTTCAGAATCGACAGCGACTTTGGAACACGCCAACAGATTGAGTCGCTCTACGATCTTGCTCGATATACTTCTACACCGATGACGTGGTTCCTCCACACAGAGGGGCACAGTGGCTGGCTCTCACGCTTTGCTGAGTTTGATGGACAGGAAATTGCCCTCCACTGTGCCAGACACAGAACGTTTTCCGATAGTGAGAGGAATCGAGTGAATATCGAGGATGCCAGAGGGGCGATGAGAGCTGCCGGACTCCGTGCCGTTGGATATGCCGCGCCGAACGGTCTCTGGAATCATAACTTAGCTCAGGTGATCGACGAAGAAGGCTTTGCTTACTCATCGGAGTTTACGCTCGCATACGATGCTTTTCCGTTTCGTCCGGTTCTCCCTATCGGTCGTCGGGTAAACCGGCACTTTTATCGGACACTCCAGATCCCGATCCATCCAGTCTCTGTTGGTAATCTTGCCCGGGTTGGCATTTCGGACGAGAGAATGATTGACTATTATCGTAACGTGATTGATCGCAAACAACAGAGTCAGGAATCGTTGATCTTCTACCACCATCCCACACACGAGCGGTGGAACGTTGTGGAAGGAATTATCAACAGCACGAAGAGGGTAGGAGTCCGCCCGATGACCTTCAGAGCCTATGCTGAGTGGTGGAAGAAGCGGGAAGAGGGGAGCGTGAGTGCGATGGTCGTGGAGGATCGCCTCCTCATTCATTCCCGAGGGCGTGATCGGTCGGTTTGGCTCGACATCCTTTTTCCCGATGGAACCATCACTCAGGTTGAAGAAGATGGAGAGTATAATCTGGAGAGTCTCCCCCGAGAAACTCTTCCTGAAACTCCTTTAAGAGTTGAGAAGGTGAACCACTTGCGGAACGTTTCGTTTACTGTCGCGCGCCGAGCACTTCGCGACTATCTCACGAGGATACGCCGATGAAAGTCTGTATGCTCGCACAACAGAGTGTTTCGATGGTGCGGGGGGGGCCTCTGGTTCAGCTCCAGGAAACTGCTCGCTATCTTCCCGAGTTCGGTGTAGAAGTTGAATACTTCGATCAGTGGCGTGACTTCCCCCGGAGCGAGTTCGATCTGGTTCACATCTTTAATGGAACCTACCTGAACCACGACATTGCTCTGCGACTTCACCAGTTTGGGATTCCGTTCGTGGTCTCGTCGATCTTCTTTACCATGCGCTCCCACCGGTTTATCCGTACCACGCGAAAGCTGGCAGGCATTGCCTCACGATACTTCCCCGGACTCCGCGCTGACTATGCGTTCATAGCCGACATCTGCCGGATGAGCCGCATGGTTCTACCGAACACGACTGATGAAGCTGCGATCATTGAAAGAGGACTTGAGATTTCACCCGAGAAGATTCGAGTTGTTCCGAACGGCGTTGATCCCCGCTTTGCAGATGCCGACCCTCATCTCTTCAAAAGTGAGTACGGTCTGGAAGATTTTGTGCTCAACGTTGGGCATATCGGCTCTGGAAGAAAGAACGTGCTCAATCTGATTCGCGCAATGAAGGAGGTTGACCACCCTCTTGTAGTTGTTGGCAAGGTGCAGGCAGGTCCGTACGCGGAGGCATGTTTGAGAGAAGCCGAAGCAAACCCTCGGGTAACAATCATTGAAGGGTTGCCAAACGATGCTCCGATGTTGGCATCTGCCTATGCAGCCTGCGATACCTTCGCTCTGCCATCTCTCTTTGAAACACCCGGTATTGCTGCTCTGGAGGCTGCTTTGGCCGGTGCAAAGATTGTGATTACTCCGCACGGAGGAACACGTGATTACTTCGGGGAGATGGCAACCTATGTTGAGCCGAAATCGATTTCGGCTATTGCCTCTGGTATCAGGCAAACCCTTTCCCAACCGAAATCTCCAGAACTGCGGCAGCACATTTTGCAAGAGTTTACCTGGCGACAGGTAGCTGAGAAGACGGCGGCTGCTTATCGGGATGCGCTAAAGTAAATTGATGTTGCTCGGGTCGAATCAGGTCTATTCATTCGTCTACAGCACTCAATTTTAGCGAACGATAAATTTTCTCTTCAGTTGTTCAAGGATTAGGAAAGCTTGTTCCAATAACTATAGGTTCGACTATGCGATTTAGCCTCTATCTTCTTCTCTCTGTTCTTTGCAATGTTAGTGTGATGATTGCTCAGGAACCAGGTGAAGCTGGCGATGGAATAATCTTAGGTGTTGTTGTTGAGCGGATAACCCAGTCGCCGATTCCGGGAGCCACCGTTCGTGTTGTCGGTACAAATCGAGGTGCGGCAACTAACAGCGACGGTGCTTTTCGGATTGAAGGGCTTCCGATTGGAACATACAGGATTGAAGTCAGTTCCATTGGATTTGAACCGTTGATCCTGACCGATATTGTAGTAACTACTGCGCGGCCTCAGTCGGTTCGTGTGGAGCTAAACGAGGCGACTATCGAAACTGAAGGAGTTACTATTCGTCCCGACTACTTTTCGCGCAACCGCGCAACCCCTACCAGCACTCAGACGTTGCAGAGCGAAGAGATTCGCCGACTACCGGGAGGCTTTGAAGATGTTGTGCGGGCAATCAGCACTCTCCCCGGTGTGGCACAAGTCTCGAATGGCAGAAATGACCTGTTAGTAAGGGGAGGTGCGCCTTCAGAAAACCTTTACTTGATTGACGGAGTTGAATCCCCCAACATCAACCACTTTGGAACGCAGGGGGCTGGCGGAGGACCACTCTCGTTTGTCAATCTCGATTTTGTTCGGGAGACCACATTCTCAACGGGAGGATTTGGTGCGAAGTATGGGGACAAAATCTCAAGTGTGTTAACTATTGATTTGCGTGACGGACGAACCGACCGAACTGGAGGTAAGGCAACAATCAGCGCAACGCAGTTTGGCCTAAACCTTGAAGGGCCAGTTACTGAAAATGGTTCCTACCTTTTCTCCGCACGCCGTAGCTATCTCGACTTGATCTTCCGGGCTGCCGGGTTTTCGTTCGTACCTGAGTACTGGGATTTCTTCGGAAAGTTCGACTACAAGCTCGGGCAGAATGATCGCCTTTCAGGTCTTGCAATTACTGCAATCGACCAAGTGAAGTTCTTCAACGAAGATCAAGAAGATGCCTTCGACAACTCGCGTATTTTGGACAACACGCAGAACCAGTTGATTGCAGGATTGACCTGGAAGCATCTCTTCTCGAACGGCTACGTCAACACAACGCTCGGGCGAACGTTGATTGCCTACGAGTTCAGCCAAGCCGATACGTTGCTTAACCCGATCTTCCAGAATAACTCAACCGAAGATGAATTCAACCTTCGGGTAGACGCCTTGCTGCAACTTGGGCAGACCTTCAAGGGGAGTGATCTGTCGTTCGGAGGAAACGTAAAGACCGTTGGCTTTACAACTGACATACTCTTGCAGCAGGTGGAGCCAAAGCTTGAGGTGAATCTGGACGAGCGTTTTTACAAGGGGGCATTCTACGCCCAGTTTTCCTCTCTCCTCTTCGAGAAACTTCTCCTGACGGTCGGTGGGCGTTTCGACTGGTTCAGCGGAATTGAGGAAGAACTCTATCCATCCTCTCGGTTGTCGCTAAGTTATCCTTTTACTGACCGGTTGAGGCTTAGCGTGAGTGGGGGACGATACTTCCAATCACCTTCCTATATCTGGCTTGCAGCAAATCAGGAGAACCGGAAGTTGAAAAGCATTAAAACCGACGTTGCCGTGCTTGGACTTGAGCAGCTTCTCTCCGATGACTTCAAGGTAAGCGTCGAGGCTTATCGAAAGATCTACAACGACTATCCTGCCAGCACTACACGTCCCTACTTAGTTCTGGCAAACACAGGTGCAGGGTTTGGCGGGGCGGACGAAGGGTTTGCTTCATTCGGTTTAGAGCCTCTGGCAAGTGTTGGAACAGGAGAGGCCTACGGTGTCGAGTTCTTCGCACAGAAGAAGCTATCGGAGTCCCCGTGGTATGGGATTGCCTCTCTCTCAATCAACAAGGGAACCTTCACGGCAATTGATAGTGTGGAGCGTCCGAGCAACTTCGATCAGCGGGTGATCTTCAACGTCAGTGGTGGCTGGAAAATTTCCGATACGTGGGAAGTCGGGACAAAATTCCGGTTTGCTACCGGGCGACCCTACACACCTGTTGATTCAACTGGTGATCCAACATTCGGTTATCAAGTGGTAGACCAATACAACACGCTTCGACTTGACGCCACCCATCAACTCGATCTGCGCGTAGACAAACATTGGCCATTCAGTGGCTGGAACCTGATTACCTACATCGACATTCAGAATATCTACAACTCCAAAAGTCCAACGCCACCACGTTGGAACAGCCGAACGAGAGTCGGAGAGGTGAGCGATCCAATTGGACTATTGCCCTCGATTGGGGTGAGTGCAGAGTGGTAAAAGTCCCCCAATTTTTTCCCTTGCCTTCGGCTGTTGCACAGACTATTTTGGTTCACGATACAGGGGCTGCTGATTGGCAGCCCCTGACTTATCCACTCTGACATGATAGCATGAGCCATGAGACGCTGTCGATTTCACTCTCTTCTCTTCCTTCCCTACCGGCTTCTACTGGTTGCCACATTCTTAACGCCCTTCTGTATAGGGGGTGCCTACTCTCAACAGCAGAGGGATGTCCGCATAACAGAGGATATTCGAGAACTGAATCTGCGAGAAGATATTCGTATCCAAGCTGCCGCAGAGCTTAACGGTACACGCCTTGTCGTTTGGGGAACAACGGTAAGTGGTACTGCTAACACTCTCCGCAATGCGTTGGTATTCGATGCGGGGAGTGGCCAGCAAATACTCCACAGCAAGGAAGCTGAACCTTATGGCCAAGTAGCAATCGCGTTGTTGGGAGATCGATTCCTTCTGTTGTGGAACGATCGTCGGGCTGGAGGAGAGGGGATATATGGACGGACAATTCTGGAGGATGGCAGTTTTGGTGGAGAAGAATATCTCTTCAGTGGAGGGGGGCGGCTTGTAGATCGGGTGTACTGGCAGACTCACAGTGGTGGTGGGACAGTGTTGTGGAACGATGACCGTGACGATAGCGTGTCGGTCTACCTTCGCCGCGTAGACAAATTGGGGAAGGTGGTAGGGCTTGAGGAGTCGTTAGGTCGAGGAGGGATTGTAGAGAATCAAGTGAGCGTGCTATCAGTTGGGAGAATCGTGTTGGGACGAGATCATCGCGTCGGACTTCTGTTGATTGGCTCTGGGGATATTGAT
>JBFWSB010000109.1:0-11876 GCA_050248595.1 Kapaibacterium sp. (SeqCode) | reverse complement strand
CGATGGTGCTGGGATACTTAGAAGGTGACTACGTCCGTTCCTTTACTGGTGGCGCTGGTATGGGAAGTACAAAAAAATCACCCTGGAATAGCGAAACATCAAACAAATACCACCTCGCAGGGGCGAATCTCTATAACGGTAATATCTCATCTTGGACAAGCCACATTTTGGTAAATAACATACCAGCCCCTGCGCTTCCCTGGATGCCGGTTACTCAAGAGGCGGAACCATCAGGCTACACCTATACCTACGATGTTCTCAATCGATTGACCGGAGGAGCCTATTATGAGTATGATGCCGGACAAGGAAAGTTAGTTCAGCCGGTTGGGAACGACTATGATGTTGGTCCTATTGAATACGATCCGAATGGTAACATCCTGAGTTTGGTGCGTCGTGGAAGGTCGCAAGGGAAAACAACAGGCAATGCCAAGACTGCTCAGGCAATGGATGACTTGAACTATCATTATATCCCATCGAGTAACCGTCTCGGCAAAGTAATTGACAACGTTGCTGCAACTACCGATATTGAGGAAGACTACGAGAATCCAGCCGCTGGCCTTGTTCCTCCCGGAGGTGGGAGTCTGACCTATGTCTATGATGGTAGTGGCAATTTGATCCGGGATTACGGGGATGGAACACAGATACGGTGGGATGCCTACGGAAAGGTGACTCAGGTTCGCCGAGTACTGCCGTGGATTATTACCCCTCCCACTCCTCCTGAGGAACCAGTGCCGACTCAGGTAAATTACAGCCAAGAGCTATATTTCCTCTACGATGCTAACGGTGACCGCGTAGCAAAATACCAGTTCGAGTATGGAGAAGCTAAGCGAGATGATAATGCTAAGAAGTATGTGCATGGAAAGGCAACTTGGTACGTGCGAGATGCAAGCGGACAGGTAATAGCGGTCTATGAGCGGTATCTACATTGGAGAGATGTTGAGAATATAGGGCCTGATCCCTGCTGGCCAGATTGGGTGCGAGATGCGTCTGGCAATCCGATAAACGATCCAGATGACGATGGTCTGACACCCAATGCGTGTGATAACTGTCCAATAGATCAAAACCCATGGCAAGAAGATTACGATGAAGATGGAATTGGCGATGCGTGTGATAACTGTCCTAAAGAGAAGAACGCGAACCAACTTCCCTGTACGTTCCCAAGTAATGTAGAATCCCCTATGGATGGGAACAAAGATATGCTTGCTGATTGGCGAGTTGAATCACTCAATCTCCGTCTTGCAGAGTTGCATATCTACGGTAATGGAGGACAGGGTCGGATTGGGATGTATGTTCTACCACGGTATGACGAACTTGGTGACCCGAGCGACGACCACCTCGACGACAGAGTGACCACCGAGTTAGTACCAGACGGAACGAACGGCGACTACTACGTTCGCCAGTTGACGCAGAAGCAGTACGAGCTGAAAGACCACCTTGGTAACGTTCGGGTCGTTATCAGCGACCTGAAAGTAGCTCCGAGTGGCAGTGCTGGACCGTGGGAAGCAGATATTCTCTCGTGGAACAACTACTACCCATTCGGCATGGTACAACCGGATAGACATGGAAACACAGAGGGGTATCGGTATGGCTTTAACGGAATGGAGATGGATAATGAGGTGCATGAGAATCCGACGACGGGAACTAACGGAACGGGAAACAGTTATACAACTGATTATAGGATGTTGGATGTAAGGTTGGGGAGATGGTGGAGTGTGGATCCGAAAACAAGTTTTTCTGTCGCACCATATGTTGCTATGGGAAACTCACCCCAAATAAACATTGACCCTCGAGGAGATAAAGAATGGTCCAGTATTGAGGCGTATAAAAAGGCAACAGGAAAAGACGAACTAGGATCAGGGGATTGGCTTACATCAGATCGAGAGAATAATACTTATCAATGGCAAAGTGCTAATCTGTACAATCTCAATCTAACGAAAGGTTATGAAGAATATTTAACTGTTAGACAAAGAGCCGACTTCTATCAGTGGTATCAATCTTTCACCGAGACGATGGGATTTGAAACGAAGTGGGCAGGCTCGGCCTACGCTGTGGCTTCAACAGTAGATAGGGTTGTGTCTTTGCGGCATATTTTGATGGTTCATTTTCTAACAGCTGAAACTTTTTCAGCATTGAAAAATGGGAACACACTAATATTTAATGATGCATTCGGAAAGTTAAAATCTTTATTGTACGATAATATGAAGGAACCTTTAACTGGGCAAGCTGCAAAGCAATGGGACATGAAACAACTTGCAGAAGAGCAAACTTTGATACAGCCTATTTACCGAGGTATGGGACCGGAAACATTCGATGATCTTGAAGCATTTGTAAAATCTAAGAATATTGTTGTATCTACTTTTAATTTTGCTTTTTTTGGTGAAACTCCATTCCCTGACGATTTTCACTTAATAAAAATAAGTCATAGATGGTTGTATGGTATGAGGCGCATGTACGGTGATTCTTTTAATGAAGCTATGCCTAATTCTGGAAACAATTATAAAAACGGAAGCATATACAATGTATATAAATCATATCTGACATTCCCCAGTTATGAATTTGATGAAACACATTATCCAGCTGGGGATGAGCGTAATGATAAAAATCGATATCTGAAACTTGAAGATTAAATGCAAACCGATATCAAATAGCAATAATTCTATTTAAAGATGCAGCAGATCAATTTCGATAAAATATACTATGGGTTATTTGCCTCTTTTTTGTTGATACTTGGTATTGATGTTGTGCTTTTTCAGGCTATTAATAATACAAGTGGATTCAGGGTGATTCTAAAAGTCGCATCTTATGTGTGGCTCGGGAATTTCTTTTTAATAGTTATTTCTGCAATAACTGATATCTTGTTCTATAGAAGGAATCTTATCCTGTCGGGACTAATTGTAATTTTAGGGTTCTTGTTCTCTTTGTTCCTCTGGGTTCTAATTCCTATTGTCGGTAGACGTTTGATGTGAAACGGTATCTGAATTAGCGACCTTGTCGAGTTCGCGAGAAGTAATAGATTGCCTGAACGAAGATGAAAGATCAACCGACAACAGAAAATCTTGATCACAAGTCGCCGATTGCTTTGGTTATCGGGCAACAAGAGCAAGTCCGGCAATCGAAGGAAGAGTTTGATCGCCTGCTGAAGTAGGGAGGAAGCGTGGCAGCAGCGACGAACTTCAAGTGGTGGAATATGACATATCACATCACTCACGGTCAGTGCTCCCTGCTGTTGTATCCCATCCAACAGCAGGGAGCACTAACCATTTAGTCTATACCACCCTCAAAACTGCCCCAAAAACCTCATATCATTTTCATAAAACAACCGAATGTCATCCAGTCCAATTGCTAACATCTGGGTTCGTTCGATTCCCATACCGAAGGCGTAGCCGCTGTAGACTTCGGGGTCGATGCCGCAGTTGCTGAGGACGTTGGGGTGAACCATACCGCAGCCTAAGATTTCGAGCCAGCCGGACTGTTTGCAGACGCGGCAGCCTTTGCCGTCGCAGAGGAAGCAGGTGATGTCCATCTCCGCCGACGGCTCAGTGAAGGGGAAGAAGGAGGGACGGAACCGGAACTTGATGTCTTCACCGTAGTAAGCCTTTGCGAACTCGAAGAGCGTTCCCTTCAACTGCGCCATTGTCACTCCTTTGTCTACGTAGAGACCTTCCACTTGGTAGAACTCCGCGAGTGAGCGTGCGGTAATCGACTCGTTTCGGTAGACGCGACCCGGCATGATTGCCCGAATTGGTGGTTCGTGCGACTGCATCATTCTGATCTGTACAGGTGAGGTGTGGGTGCGGAGCACAACATCTTCGCGGTCGCCATGCTTCACGAAGAATGTGTCCTGCATGTCCCGAGCTGGGTGGTCGGGGGGGAAGTTGAGTGCTTCGAAGTTGTGGTAGTCATCCTCAATGTCTGGTCCAGTTGCAATGGTGAAGCCCATGCGAATGAAGATCTCTTCCATCCGAGCTTTTGCTTGCATAATCGGGTGCTCGTGGCCGTGGTAGAGCTTCCGTGGGGGGAGGGTCACGTCTTCGCTCGGCTTCGCCTCTTTCTCCCTTACTCCGCTTTGAAGTTCGTCGAAGCCTGACTGCGCGGTTGTCCGCAGGATGTTCATCTCCTTTCCAACAAGTGGCTTATCCTCCTTTGAAACTTCACGCATCCGGTCGAAAAGCTGGGCAATTGTTCCCTTGCGGACGAGATGCTTCAGGCGGAATGCTTCCAGTTCTTCCGGTGTGGAGATTGCTGATAGATCGGATTTGATCTGTGCGCTGAGGGCTTTGATTTCTTCAAGCATATATCGGACTCAATAAAATGTTCTGTTGTTGAGCGGACGTGTTTGGAGATTGTCCGCCCGTCTTGACTTTCGCCCCTGCGGGGCTGTGGGAGAATCTTATGTATTCCCGTCCCCGTGCGTGCTTGCGCACAGGGCTAAATACCGTCGCCCCTGCGGGGCTATGAAATGGATTCTTCACGTCGGGGAAGTCCTGCAACGCGGGACGGTAGTAGGAATCACCCAACCAAAAATACAAATCCCCTCTCCGTTGCCGAAGAAGGGATTGATACTTGCGAACGTTTTCTCCCACGCCTCACTCTTCTCCTCAACTCAGGTTATCCCTTCACGTACTGCACAATCTTTGCAAACGTCTCGGGCTGATTCATTGCGATGTTTGCTAAAATTTTCCGGTTGATCTCCAGACCCTTCTTGTTCAGGTCACCGATCAAGCGGCTATATGTGGTTCCGTTCAGACGAGCCGCCGCGTTGATGCGGACAATCCAGAGACGGCGGTACTGACGCTTCTTCAGGCGACGGCCTCGGAATGCGTGCTCCCATCCTTTCTCAACGTGATTCTTGGCAATCGTCCAGACGTGTGACCTCAGGCCCCAGTAGCCTTTGGCGTGCTTTATCATGCGCCGACGCCTATTGCGTGACGCTACTTTGTTCCTTGAACGTGGCATGTTGTTCTCTTCTCAGATTTTTGATGATTGATTAACGCGGGCGAGCATCTGAATGGCATCGAGTGGCGTGTAATCCACTTCTGCCATCGCCATTTCTCTGGCGCTACGCCTCACGCATATGAATTGTTTGAACATCGTCGGATCCGTGCGGAGATGTTCTATCCGCTTTCTCAACTCGACTTTTCCTTAGCCTACGCCGAGCATCCGCTTAATCCGCTTCTCATCTTCAGCACCGACAATGCCGGACTGGCGCAAGTGGCGGAGACGCTTTGGCGACTTCTTC
This sequence comes from Kapaibacterium sp. (SeqCode), assembly GCA_050248595.1. Taxonomy (GTDB): domain Bacteria; phylum Bacteroidota; class Ignavibacteria; order OLB7; family OLB7; genus JAGWAZ01. Next base: position 6,637 of record JBFWSB010000109.1, on the reverse strand, counting down.
GTCAAGATGTGGGAACGGTTTGCCTTCTCCCGCTTCAACCTGCCGGTTGCAGTCAGGCGAAAACGCTTCGATGCCCCCTTGACCGATTTCATTTTTGGCATACGATTTCTCCTCTATGATTATGCAGTTCTATACTCTGCTTCTATTCTCGATTTCAAATGTTTCGCCCAAATGCTTTGCACAGTTACCCGAACTCTCAACGGAGTGGTAGGTAGGCATCCTGTGCGCAACCTGAAGAGTTGTGGCTACCGGCGAACCTACTTTTTCTTGTCTGGCGCGAGGGTCATGTGCATGTTGCGCCCATCCATTCGGACAGCTTGGTCGACTTTTGCTACGTCGGTCATATCTTGGATGATCGCTTCCAGCAGATCGCGCCCGATGTCCTTGTGCGCCATCTCACGCCCTTTAAAGAAGACAGAGAACTTTACTTTGTTCCCTTCTTCGAGCCACTCACGAGCGTGGCGCTTCTTGAAGTCCAGATCGTGTGTGTCGGTTCGTGGGTGGAGCCGAACTTCTTTCAGTTGCTGCTGATGCTGAGTTTTCCGCTGCGCTTTGTCCCGCTTCTGCTGCTCGTATCGGTACTTGCCGTAGTCAATGATTTTACAGACGGGAGGTTTTGCGTTTGGCGCAATCTCGACAAGGTCAAGCTCACGTTCCTGTGCGATCTGCATTGCGTCGCGTGGAGTCATCAAGCCAAGCTGATTTCCCTCCTCGTCAATCACACGAATCTCGGGTACTCTGATTCGTTCGTTAATCCGCGTCTGCGGCGTACGCGGTCTTTGCGGTTGCCTTTTCTTCAGTTGAGTTTCCTCTGGTTTGTTCTAATCTTATTTGATCCTGATCCTTTCACTATCAATGTGAAAGCTGTGGATCGGGTGTCAACCTGCAAAAGTACGGAATATAGGGGGATTCGGTCAAGTCTCAGGATGTTCTTTTATGGAATGAACACATCCCGTCCCGATTTCATTGCGGCAAACTCTGTTAAAGCCAACAGAAATGCTCCGGTTCCCCACCACCATTCTCCACGATCCAGTCCCTGATAATACTCAATCGTTCCAGGCCAAGTCCCCTCCGAACTTCCGAGCAAAACCCCCTTTTCGTCGATGAAATCGCTGATACCGGCTATCCCACGCTCAATCGGTTCATCAAACTCTCCCCCCAAAACGCCGGTTCTCCGCCCTCGGATCATCCCAAACAGAAACATTGCCGAAGCCGATGTCTCCTCGTACGAAGCCGAATTGTTGACAAGTGTTCGCCAGAGACCTTTTTCGGTTTGTAAGGGGAGAAGGTGGGTAGAAAGTGAGTGGAGAATGCGACTGACGACCCCGAACTCCTCTGAGTCTGGATCGAGTGCCGGCAGAAGTTCGGCGCAGGTCATTGCCACCCAACCGTTCCCCCGACCCCACGCACCCTCCGAACGGAGACCTGTCAGATTCTGTTCGCAGTGGATGAAGAAGTTGCTTTCAGTGTCGCGCAAAACTTCCAAATGTGCTCGAAGTTGCCGGAGTGCTTCTGGCTTCCAACCATCCCTGCCGAGCGTCTTGGCAAGTTTCGCTAAAACTGGAGCGGAGAAGTAGATCGTGTCGATATAGATGTGGGGGAGGTCGACATTGTGCAGCAGTACTCCCTGACCGTTGCGGATCGCTTTGTGCAGGATTAAATCGTAGAGCCGGTCGGCCAAATCACCCAGCTCATGTTTGTACTCAGGGAAGTCCTCGACAATTTCTGGGTAGAGGAGACCAATTCCCCACGACCCAACGAAGTAGGTGAGGTGAACTCCAGCCCCGAGGTGGTAGGTGAGCCAACGGCGCATATACTCCCTACCATTATCGTTGCCGGTTGCCCGGACAGCCGTCGCCATACCATAGGCAAGGACTGCCTGTCCCCAATCGGTACTCATCGATTCTGGACGGTGGCGTTCACTCCACGAGTCAATAAGGTGGTTTAGAGTTTGTAGTGTCGAATCCATACGTTGTAAGAATTCAAAATTCAAAAGTAAAAATTCAAAAAGTGGAAGGGGGGAATTCAATCCGTTGCGGCGGATGAAAGTAAAGATGCAAAATTCAGGGAGGTTGGGGGAATTCAAAATTCAAAAGTAAAAATTCAAAAAAGGAGATTAAGAGTTAGCGATCGGGAAAATCAGATTGACTCTGGTGGAGAAGAGTAAGTGGGTAAGTGATAGAGGGTTGGCAGTACGTGTACTACACGATCTCTTTCTCCTCATTTTTTTGAATTTTTAATTTTGCCTTTTGAATTGATTTCATGGATTTTCTTTATCAACAACACTGGGAACGACATCGGGAGACGATTCGCGAACGCTTGCGTCAGTTTCAGGAAGTTCCGCAGGAGGAATATCTTTTCGAGCTTCTCTACTGTCTCCTGACGCCGCAGTCGAAGGCTGCCAATGCTGAGCAGGTGATTGCGCGACTCCGGAGCGAGGGCTTTCCTGAGCAGATGGTTGATCCTGTCCCGTTGCTCCGCGACCCTGCACACTACATCCGATTCCACAATCAGAAGGGGAGACGAATTCTTTTGGTCTGGGAGAGATGGGATGAAATTTTTGAGGTGATTGCGTCGAATCGATCCTCTTCCGATAAGCGGGAGTGGTTAGTAGAGAACGTGAACGGTCTCGGCTGGAAAGAGGCCTCCCACTTCCTCCGAAACATCGGCCATCTCGACTTAGCAATTATCGACCGGCATATCTTGAAGCACCTTTTGCGCTCCGGCGCAATCGATCAGATTCCGAAAACCATCTCAAAGAAAACCTATGTAGAACTGGAGCAGAAGTTCGTGAGATTAGCTTCTTCACATGGGCTTGAACTTCAAGAACTCGACCTTCTTTTCTGGAGTCTTGAGGAGGGGAGCGTGCGGAAGTGAGGGCATCTTTCTGCTCTGGAGTCGTTTAGGTAGCCGTCGCAAATCCTGAACCTCCGTATCTTCTCGGCAAATTCAGTTCACTAACAACCAGAAACCAAATCGAACGATGTCGACTATGAGCTTGACGCAGAAAAACTTTCGAGAGAATGATCCTGCCGACATGTACTCGGCTATTGCAGGGTTTGCCGGGCAGATCAAAGAGGCGATTGCCTTGGGGGAGAGTGGACCAACTATTCCGAAAGGGAGAGTGAAGAGAGTCGTGATCCTCGGCATGGGTGGTTCTGCAATTGGAGGAGATTTGCTTCGCAGCTATGTCTCTGCCTTCAAAGATCATGCGGGGGTCGACATCGTTGTCAATCGAGACTACAATCCACCAACTGTTGGGAAGAGTGATCTTTTAGTTGTCAGTTCGTACAGTGGTAATACCGAGGAGACTCTCTCCGCCTACGAAGCTGCACGGAAAAGTGCTGGTCAAGTTTTAGTGATTACAACGGGTGGAAAGCTCGGGAAGAGTGCGGTGGCTGCCAAGTACAAGATGATAACCCTCCCTTCCGGGTTGCAACCTCGTGCTGCAGTGGGGTATAGCTTCTTTCCTCTCCTCTACACGTTGGCGATCAAGTCGGAGATATTTGGAGCTATAGTGAAGCGGGATACAGAGAAGGGTATTGCCGAGACGATTGGGTTGATTGAAAAGCTAAGTGGCGACTACAGTGCAGGGCCGAAGCGGACGAACTCGGCATTTGCACTGGCGCAGAAAATCAACGGTAAAGTGCCGGTAATTTACTCGGCAACCGAGCGACTCGACACAATCAACATTCGTTGGCGTGGACAGATTCAGGAGAACGCAAAGTATTTGGCGTTCGGCAATCTGTTGCCGGAGATGAACCACAACGAGATCAACGGGTGGTCGCACCCATCAGATTTAGTGGGGAAGTTTATCACGATCTATCTGCGGGATAAAGAAGATCATCGCCGCAATGTGAAGCGCATCGACATCACCAAGAGAATTATCGGTAAGAGCGCCGGTGCAACAGTCGAAGTAGAGTCGCAGGGAAAGAGTGCACTCGCACGGATGTTCTCCCTGATCCACCTCGGCGACTGGGTCAGCTTCTGGCTTGCAGCCTTGAACGGCGTTGACCCATCACCAGTGCCGGTGATTGAGGGGTTGAAGAAAGAGCTTGGGAAGTAAGTGAAAAAAGATAGTAGATAGCAGTTCGCCGTTGGTTGTCTATCCTGCGAACTGCTATCTGCAAATTTTTCGCTCAAATTTTTCATTTTGAATTTTCTTCCTTCTCTCTTTTCTCGTACATTTGTGCTCTTTGGTCGCGGGGCGTAGCGCAGCCCGGTTAACGCGCCTGCTTTGGGAGCAGGAGACCGCAGGTTCGAATCCTGCCGCCCCGACTTGTCAGAACGCCGATTGATTCTATAGAGAACAATCGGCGTTTTGTCGTTATTGTGATATTTTTCCCTCATCCAGATACTTCATTCACACGTAACTCCAAAAATCTCATGAAGAGACTTCTTCCCGCATTGCTCTCCCTCCTTTTCTTCTCTTGTTCGTTTGGGTCAGGCAAACTTGAGGTTTCCCGGAAAGGGTCAGCCACGTTAATCAAAACCATTTATCCATCCGGGTTCCCGAGAGTGTTTAGCGGCAGCGAGGGGAAGTCCTATATGGTAGTAGAGGGAGACGTTCGATTTGCTGCTATTTCTCCGACGCTCGAGTCGGGTAAGGAGTGGGAGATTAAAGGGGAACCTGGCTTCATGCCAATCGACTTTATTCACATAGGAGATGACAAGTTTTTAGTCCTGTTGGGAGATGTTGGTGATCCCACAATGCATATGCCGGTGATTGGCACAATAGACGGTATTATCTATGATGGAGTCACTGGAAAAGAAGGTGCAAAGCAGCGACTGGTCGACCTTGGGAAAGATGTCTTGATATACGCAGGTGTTCGCCAGTCTCCCGATCAACGTCATCTGGCAATCACAACGTGGAAATCGGGATGGGAGGGGGGCGTGAGGATATCCACAACGTTTTTCGACAGAACACTTCAGACATTATCGAAAAGCGTAGAGCAAGAATATCCAGTTGCCGATCCCGGAACCAATGTCTACGACGTATTAATTCCGAATGAAGGGGGAACGCTTGTCATTCGATCTACTGGTTCCGAGAGGAGTGCTACACTCTCCGTTGACTACGCGGGAGGAACTGCGGGAGAGGTGACAACCGATGTTACTTTCCCACCCATCCTTGCCGAAGATGACGTTGCAATAGGTGGAATAGCAGCAAGCATTACTGGCGAGCATGAGTTGACAGTAGCTACCGGGTTGTTCAACGACGATAATTTAAAGGGTCTCTACCTGACACGTCTTAACTACACAACCGGAACGATTATCAGCCACGACTCTCTCTTGCTCGATCACGCGAAAGCTCGTGAGTTAACGAAGAGGAAAAATCTTCCGCACGTCAAACCCACACAGATTATCGTATCGGAGAATGGGACGATCTATGTGGCGGCTGAAGCCGAAGAAGTGAAGAAAATTAGCACGACAAAGTATACAGAGATGAAGGGGCTAAAGAGCACTTACGTATACGAACAGACCTATGGTGACGGAGAATACTATCGGGGAGTACTTGGCGATATGTTTCTCTTCTCGTTCAGTTCGGAGGGGAAGTATCAGTGGGGAGAGCGGATGGTAGAGAAGAGTCTGCCGGGAAATTACATTCAGGTTTCGGTGTGGGAGGCCAGGCCATACTGGCATATGCACGATTGGTTGCGAAAACAGGTGACACCAGTTACTCTGCGGAACGGGAAGTGTGCTGTGATTTACAACGCTGCTACAAGTTTGCATTATACAGAGTTGAGTCTGGACGGAGAGAACCGATCAGTTAAGCACTATCCACTGATCGAGTCCTCTGGAATGAGTATAGCGGATCAATCGACAACGTTCTGGCAGAATGATTCTACACTTTTAGTAGGTGGTTTCACTGGACTTTTCTCGCAAACATACTACCTGATGCAGCTGCTGATACCGTGAAGAAGCCGATAAAAGTCAATATCTTGTCCCCTTTGCAGTTCCAATATCTCGGATAACAGGAAAGTTTGTCTATGTTTCGATCAACATTTCGACCAACAGTTTTTCTCTTCTCTCTCTCGGCACTCTTCCTCCTAAGTTGTGGGGGTGGTGACTCGGATAATTCATCGGCGCAAGATTCTAACGGGGCATCATCAACACCACGATATGGTGGAATCTTCCGCTTGAATGTTCTGCGAGGTGATCCGAACGGACTCGATCCGGTTCTGGTTGACTCAAAACATGCCGACGACATCGCCTCGCAGATTTTCGACAAGTTGATTGATCTGAACGACAGCCTGAAAATCGTTCCAGAGATTGCAAACTCTTGGGAGATTTCAGAGGATGGCTTGGTCTACACCTTCCACCTTCGAACCGACGCACGCTTTCAGGATGACCCCTGTTTCAGCGATGGGAAGGGGCGCTTAGTGAATGCCGCTGATGTAAAGTATTCCCTGACTCGGTGTTGCGATCCTGACCAGCGGACGAAGACGTACTGGGCATTTCAAGGGAAGGTGAAGGGGGCAACTGAGTTCTACAATGCAGCCGAAAAGAAGAATCGGTTGGATGAGGTAACCGGTTTTAAGGTTGTGAACGATTCAACATTCCAGATTCAGCTAACCGAACCCTACGCTCCTTTCATCTATCTGTTAATAAACTCTCTTGGCAGTGTTGTCCCCTACGA
>JBFWSB010000108.1:0-11926 GCA_050248595.1 Kapaibacterium sp. (SeqCode) | reverse complement strand
CGTTACCCCCTCCCACATGTTCGGGGGAGGACAGGGGTGGGGGCTACTCTACACCCTCTTCCTCACACTAACTACCACAACCATCATCGCACAACCGATTCAGGTGACGACGCAGGTCTTCCCCCCCTACTCGCCATATCTTACCGACTACGTCGGGTTCGACAACAAGGTGGTGATTACGCTGACGAACACGTCGGGGAAAGCAGAGAATGTCCGCCTGACTGGTTCGATCAAGGGGAACACCGGCGTCACAATAACAATCCCCAAAAGCTTTGTGCCGAGTGCACCTATCAACGTTCCGGCAAACGGAGTGAAGGTGTTGAAGGGGAGTGATCTGAACGATTATCTGGACCCGGACAACGTGCAGTTCTCCGGTATCTCGAAAGCCGAGGTTGTGCAGGGGAACGGTTTACCTGAGGGGAACTACAGTTTCTGCCTTCAAGCACTCGACTTCCAGAGTGGGGTAGCACTTTCAAATCCAGCCCCTTCCGGCTGTGCAAACTTTCAGATTACCCACCTGAATCCACCGGAACTTCTAACACCGTCGTGTAACGGTATCGTGAACCCCACCAATCCACAGAACGTTCTCTTCTCTTGGACGATTCCACCGGGAGCACCTCCGGCAGACTTAGAATATGTTCTGACCGTTGTTGAAATTCTGCCAGAGAATACTCCCCCCGCCCAAGCAATGGCCTCGGCTCCAGAACCTCCCTTCTTCGAAAAAGTTGTGATCGGTACAAGCTACCTGTACGGGCCAGCCGACCCGCAACTTGAGGAGGGAATGAAGTATGCCGTTCGGATCACTGCCCGCGCAAAGCAAGGAAGCAAACCTCTATCGTTCAAGAATGATGGTGAGAGCGTTGTCTGCTCCTTTACCTATGGTGGTGGTGACGATCTCGTGGATGATGATAATGATGACGACGACGACGAAGGGAACATTGACTTAGATGAGAACTACGTCTCCGACTGTCAATCGCTCAATTGTGCTCCCCCCGCTCCATCGAACACACCGAGCAACTACAGCTACAAGGTGGGAGACGAAGTGCAGATTGGCTACTTCACGATGAAGCTGACAAGTCTCTCCGACCCGAGTGCCGGGAACTTGACAGGTGAGGGAACAATCGACGCCCCGATCTTTAAAGTACAACTGAAGACGACATTTAATGGACTGAAGCTGAACCCACAGCACAAGGTCTATATGGGGAAAGCAATTGGTGCGTACGATCCGGGAGCGCAGGTCGATCAAGCACTGCAAAACTTTCAGGACAACCTCGGAAATATCACCGAGCAGAAAGTGAAGAGCGTTACCGACTTCATTAAGAGCAACCAGAAGTATATCGACAACTTCGCAAACCTCGACGTGCAAGGTCTCCCCTTCGCCTTCAAGGATATTGTGGATAGCAAGATTCAGTTGATCGACGTTGTTGCCGTAGAGTTTGCCCCAGATGGTGCTCGACTCAATGCGGTGATGGACTTCCCGATTCCCGAAGCAAACAACCAGATTCTCGCCTTCGCGCAGAAGAACGTCTGCTTCCACCCGACAGGACTTTCAGTAGATGGTCTGCAAAAGCTTACCATGCTCGGGAACGACAAGACCTTTGACTGGGGAGAGAATGTGCAGGTAACGTTGAAGAAAGCGCAGGGGAATAGTGGAACCTTTGTGAAGTGGGACTGCGAAGGATTCAAGGGATTGCAAGTAGATGGATTCTTCACCTTCAACAACCAGATGATTGAGAAGGCTGAGGGGGAAGGGCCGGTAAAGGCAGACTTCACCTTCAACGCATCGGCCTGGGGTGATCTTCTCGGCGAAGTTTCGATGGACGCCTTCACCGTGAAGGGAATGAAAGGAGTGAAGTTCACATTCGACGACGTTGTGCTCGACTTCTCCGACACACGGAACGCAGAGAACATGACCTTCCCCGCCAACTATCAAGGGGCGCAGGGGGATGACTGGAAAGGCTTCTTCTTCAAACAGATTACCGTCACACTTCCGAACTACCTGAAGAAGGGAAACTCGGCTACAACCATATCTCTCAGCGATGCCCTCATCAACAAACTTGGATTTACCGGGAAGGTGAAGGCCGAACCGGTCTTCTCAATCGACCAAGGGAGTATCGGAGGCTGGGGCTTTTCTATTGATCTGTTCGAGATGTCCTTCGTCAACAACTCACTGACGAAGGGAGAGTTTGCCGGGAAGATCAAACTCCCCGTAGCGGAGAACGGCATCGGCTACTCCTGTCTGCTGAGCAACTCGGATCAAGGAGTGCAAACAGCATTCAGCGTGAGCAACATCGGCGACATCGTTGTAGATATGTGGGGGGCAACTCTCTCTCTCTACGAAGGATCACAACTGAATATCACCGCCGGTGGTGGCGATGTGACGGTAGAGGCAAACCTGAGTGGAGACCTTACTATCGACAAGAAGTTCCCGGAGATGAAGAACGTCAGCGTGAAGATTCCGGAAGTGGAATTTCAAGACCTGAAGATCAGAAACAAGAAGCCTTACATCTCGGCAACCTCCTTCAAGTTTGCAAGTCCGGAAAAGAGCTTTGCAGGCTTCCCCGTCAGCATCAAGCCTGACGACGGCATCGAAATCAAGTTCAAAGATGACGGAACAAAAGCTGGTATCGCACTTGGCTTCCACATCGGGTTGGATGGAAATGGGGAGAGCGCAATCAGCGGCGGAACGAACTTCACGATCTGGGGAAAGATGGTGGAGCAGAATGGCAAGCAGTCGTGGACAATTGATAAGCCAGAGTTGAACTCGATCTCTATCGACGCAAGTATCGCCACCTGTGAAATCAAAGGTGAGGTAAATCTCTACAACGGAGATGAGAAGTTTGGCGATGGATTCCGGGGCGCACTCGAAGTGAAGTTCAAGCCACTTGTGCAAGTGTCGGCTACAGTACAGTTTGGCAGCACGAAGTATAAGAATGGGAACAGCAACTACCGCTACTGGTACGTGGACGCGATGGCGGTGATGAACGCCGGCATCATGGTCTACCCCGGCTTCGGCATCTACGGATTTGGCGGCGGCGCATACTACCACATGAAGCCGGTGAATTCGATTCCTGGCGCAGCAAATCTGGAGGGTGATCCAGGTAATGCGAAGGACTTCGACCAAGATCAGGCCGGGGCATCTTCATCGGGAACAACCTACGATCCCGATCCGAACATCGCATTCGGGTTTAAGGCAACTATCGTGATGGGAACCATGCCATCACCGAAAGCATTTAACGGCGACATCACACTGGAAGCCTCCTTCTTCGAGGGGGGAGGATTAAACGAGATTTCACTTGTTGGCAATGGCTACTTCGTCAGCGACCTGAACCCGAAGCAACGTCCCGCCGAGAGCAAGGCGATTGTCAGCGCGTCGGTCGGGTTTAAGTACTCGGCGGCAATGAAAACGTTCGACGGTCTGATCGACATCAACTTCAACCTGAAGGCAGGGAAGAAGAACATCCTCGTCGGTGGTGGACAGTGTGCAATGCACTTCAGCAAGGATAAGTGGTTTATCAAGGTGGGAACGCCTGACGATCCGATAGGACTGACAGTGCTCGACTTGCTCGACATCAACACATACTTCATGGTTGGCAAGAATAGTCTCCCACCTCTCCCTCCGTTGCCAACAAGTCCGATCAACTTCCAAGAGAAGCTCCCCGGATTCAGCGATGCGAACCCTCGCGATCCGAGTGTAGACAACGGAAGCGGCTTTGCGCTCGGGCAGCAACTGTCAATTAACACAGGGAAACTGAAGTTCTTGATCTTCTACGCCCGCATCGCTATCGCCTTCGGCTACGATGTCTCGGTGATGAAGGAGAACTTGGAGTGTGCCGACGCTGAGGGTGGAATCGCCGGTATGAACGGCTGGTACGCCCGCGGGCAAGTCTATGCCGGACTTGAAGCAGAACTTGGAATCGACATCAACCTCTGGTTCATCAAAGCAGATATTCCAATTCTGGAAGTGGGAGTCTATGCCGGACTGAAAGCAGGACTGCCAAACCCAACGTGGTTGAAAGGTCAAGTTGCTGGATACTACTCTGTACTCAACGGACTTCTCTCCGGACAGTGCAACTTCAAATTCCACTATGGTTCGGAGTGTGCTCCTCCGGGAGACCCATTCGGTGATCTAAAAGTGATTGCCGACATCAAGCCAACAGGAAACGATGTGGATGTCTTCTCCTATCCCGAAGTTGCCTTCAACCTGCCGGTTGGCACAAACAAAGTGATCTCCGTACAAGGGGTTAACGCAGAAGAGGAAGTTGTTACCTCACACTTCCGTTTTGGTGTTCGTGAGTTCTCAGTGAAGAACATGAAGTCGGGCAAGAAAGTAGAGGGAACGTACTCGATCTACAACAATGCAATGAGTGCTCTCTTCGAGCCAGAGCAGATGCTGGACGAGACAACCAAACACCGAATCACTGTCAAGATTTACGGCGACCGTTTAGTAGACAACGAGTGGAAGCGGATCACCGTGAGCAAGAATAGTAATCAGGAACATGTAGAGGTTCGCACGCAGGACTTCACAACTGGAAAGGCTCCAGAGAATTTCGTTGGTCAGAACATTGTTCTCACCAAGCCGGGGCAGCGGCAACGCTACTACTACACAGCAGATGGTGGAACTGAGGGCTATGTCCGGTTCAAACTCTTCCCGGAAAATATCCCGAACATGAAGCCGAAGGATCCAGACTATGAGTACAAGTATGTAGCACGATTCCAAGAGATTGGTGCTGGTAGCCAGGTTGTTGCAGAGACGCCGCTGACCTGGGATTCAAATCCTGCTGAGCCGAAAGCGAAGTTCACGATCCCCTACAGTGACTTGAAGAAAGAGCAGCTCTACATCATTCAACTCGTCCGCAAGATGGTGAAGAAAGGGGGCTTGATGGGGGGGGATAAGAAGATCGCAACCGGTGGTAAGTCGGGGGGTGGCGGGATGAAGTTTGCAACCAAAGAAGGAGATGGGGATGGTGGATATACTACCAGTGGTGACAAGAACTTGGAAGGTTATACGCAGTCGAAGTCGATAGGAGATGGACAATCAATCAACGTGAAGCAGCAACGCTTGAAAGCTATCCAGCTTGGTGACAACGAGTTCATGGTCTACCAAATCGCTTTCAAGACAAGCAAGTATTCTCGACTGAAAGATAAGATGGTTGCCTACCTAAAGGATGCAAACCAGAAGTACATCGGAACAGGAAACGGAAGTGACTCGAACACGATCTACGCCCGCTACAGTGGTGATGAGCCTCTTGGCTGGTACGACCTAAAGCAGATTGCTTGGACAAAAGGTGGAAAGACAGAGTATATCCAGCCACTGGTGCAGGTAGAAGCAATCGACAAGTCGAACTTAGGTTCTGACGCCTATTGGTCCCACTTGAAGTCATACTATCTCGACTACGTGGAGTTCCCCTACTTCAACAACATGTTGATGACCGATGTCTACTTCAACGCAAAGTTTGCGAAGCCAAACATGCGAGCCGTGCGAACATATCCGAGCACGAACGCTTACCTACCGGGAAGTCAGTTGACTAACGGAACATTCATTGCCGAAGAACCCTTCCCACAGTGGGCCGTTGGTCTGAAGTATATCGGAACTGGTCACACCGAGAAGCTGACAGATGGGGAGATCAACGCGGTCTACTGGAAAGGCTTTGATCCAGAGCCAGAAAAACCGAAGCTGACGTTGAATGGGCAGGCTGTAAAGGCAGCGTCGCAAGTGAAGGCAAACGGACCGAAAGGGGGTGGCCTGAACACAAACATGAACATCGCGCAGAACGAAATCAACACGCTTGAGATTCGCTATGACGCCGCAACAGTTCTGCTGAAAGATCGGGACAGAGTTGCCGGTGAGCTTCTTTACCGCTACGGATTGAATGCAAGTTCATTTAGCCAAACACCAGAGTGGTGGGGATTTGCGAAGTGGAACTATCCATTCACCTTCGCCAACGGAACTCCGAAGAATCCAAACTTCTTTGAGATGAAGGTCAAGAGGTCGAGCAAGTACGATATACGCTTCATTGATCGCGACGGGAACGCTCTGGCAAATAATGGTGGTGTAATTAAACTCGACCTTCCGTAGCCAATGGGTTTGGTCGGCGCAGGTCTCAGGCCTGCGCCGGATAGACCAGAACATTAGAACTCACACAATATCAGACTATAGAATATCATGAACGGAATTTCTTTGTGGATACTTGCGCTCTTGCTTATCGCAACTCCCGCCTTAGCACAAGATGAAGGAGCAGATGGAGAATATCCATTCGACCGAGAGAGCGTTGTCGACGAAACAGATTCGGCAACTGGGCCAAATCTCCGAATCTTGGCTCGATCATACGGTGACTCTGTTGTCCTTCGCTGGGGTGCAACCACCTATACAGCATGGCAGACAGCCGGTCGCGGAGGATTTGTTATCGAGCGCATGGAGCTAACGGAGACAATGCCGGAGAAACCAAATTGGAAGCGGTTGAACGCTTCACCGATTCGCCCACTTACTCTTGATGAGTGGAAGTCCCAATACCGACCAGAGGATACCCTTGCCGGAGCAGCAGTACAGACACTCTACGGTTCGGCAATTGTGACGGAGACCGATCCGTTCGGCAGCATCTACGAGACCTACCTGCAACAGCAGAGTATGCACGGCTTCGCGATGGTTTTGGCCGACATTGCCCCTCGCCTCGCCGACGGATATGGTCTGCGATATGTTGACCGTGATGTCCTCCCCGGCAAAGCATACCTCTATCGACTCTACTCTTTAGCAAACGATCCGAACCAACCTGTTGACACAGCAGTGGTTGCACTCGGCGTTGTCCCGCGAGAGAACGTCCCGACAGTAGAGACCCTGGCAGCCTCTGAAGGGGAAAAGTTAGTCGTGTTGAAGTGGTATCGTTTCGAGCACTCAACCCCCTTCACCGGTTACTATATCGAACGCTCAACAGATGGAGGAGCAAACTTCAAACGACTGAAGGAGATTCCCTACATCCCAGTAAACAATGGGGAGATCGACGACGCAAGCGAAGGGAATTTCGACACGATTGAATACCGCATCGAACTTGAACGGAACTACGAGCCGATCACCTATCGAGTTGTTGGCATTGATGCCTTCGGCGACAGTTCCCCCGGTGGAAAAGAGATCACGGCAATGGGTCGCGACATGACCCCACCGAAAGCACCGTTGATCTCTCTGCCAGAAGTTGTTGAGGGGAACGGTATCAAGATTCAGTGGGAACTGCCGCACGATATGGAAAGTGATCTTGATGGATTTGTGATCGGACGTGGCGGAGGAACAGAAGGGCCGTTCGAGGCTATTAGCGACTACCTTCCACTCGATGCGAGGGAGTTTACACACTATGGAGTTGACACGCTCCTCCCCGGCTACTACGTTGTCGGCGCAATCGACACGGCGGGGAACTTGCGGAACTCAAGTCCTGTGCTCGGCATCCTTCCCGACTCGATTGCTCCGATGATTCCGAGAGGGCTTGCCGGAACTATCGACTCGAACGGCGTGGTGACAATCACTTGGTCACCAAACGAAGAGAACGACTTGCAGGGATACCGGGTCTTCTTCGCAAACCAAGAAGATCATGAGTTCCAACAGTTGACCACGAAGATCACCGCCGACACGATCTTTAAGGATACACTGACTCTCCAAACCTTGAGCGAAGACATTTACTACAAAGTGACTGCACTCGACTGGAACTTCAACCACTCGAAGTTTACCCAAACGTTGAAACTAAAGAAACCGGACGTTATCGCTCCGGTCGCACCGGCTATCATTGGCGTGGCGCCGGGCGATCGGGGCGTGGCGATCCGTTGGTACCGCAGTCCGAGTGGGGATGCGATAGAGCACAGACTCTACCGTCGCGTTGCGGGGGGGACTGAGTGGGAGACATTGTTCAGCAGCGCAGACCCGGCACTTCTCGACTACTCTGATTCCACAGCCGAACGGGGCATCCTCTACGAATATGCACTCGACGCACTCGACGACGACGGCAATCGCTCCGGTCTCTCCAACATCGTAACTGCCCGCCCTTACGACAACGGCGTACGAGCCGGAGTAACGGCAGTAAACGCTACCTACGACTCGACAGCAGGTGGGATTGTCTTGCGGTGGAGTGGCTTGATCTCGACCGATGTACAAGTAATGCTCTACAAGAGTGTGGATAACGGGAAGCTCGCCCTGGTGAGTGCCGTTGAGGGGAAGGCTACAGAGTATGTTGACCGGGACATCTTCACTGGGTCTCGCTACCGCTACGGCATTAAAGTAGTGACCGAGGATGGTGGAGAGTCAATGATTGAGCGGAGCGGAGAAATTTTTGTTCGATAGGAATCTGACCCGATCTGATTTCATCGAACCTATCAAACGTCCAACGTGAGAAAAAGGGCACAATGACCGACAAACAACTACCGACACAGCACGACATCGTCCGGCAGGATGCAGAGCGACGGAACCGCGTTTCACATCGCTGGGAACACATGCAAATTGACATACCGGACGACTTGGAAGAGAATACAACCATTGTAGTCTACACCTTTGTAGAACCGTTGATCGACCTAATAGCAGAAGTTCGAGGTGGAGTAATTATCGACTTCAAACTTGTGCCGGAGGTGTCGACAAACATTGAGTTAATTCCTCCCCCCTTCAATCTCACCTCCGATACTTCCAGCGAAGCAAGTGAACACTCACCCATCTTTCGCTCATGGAATGTTCCTCAGTACCGCCTCACCATTCACGTGGAATCGTGGGTAGAGAAAGATGGTGGAGGATTTGTGGATGTGTTTGGGAAGAGAGGATAGTACCGAATTAGATTAAGAGAGAGGTATATCTACCTACGCAACATTGTCACTCAGAATGAAGCGAAGCCGAATGAAGACCGCCGCAGGCAGCACCGCAGGCAATCTCACAAGGAGTGCGGAGAAACGAGTGGTGCACTACTGAGCCGGTGAGATGCTTCGGCAGCCTCTGCATGACAAACCCTTTTCAGGATGGCCTATGTCTGCACGACGATACGTCTTCCGCATTTAGTAGAATCCTCGGGGAATGAAGCATTGAGCATTCTCTCGTCTCGAAGTTGATTACTCCGCCTGCCCCGCAGGGGCTACCGTTGCGTGGCCGGGGATGACAATCCCCGGAAAATGAAGCACTGAACATTCTCTCGCCCCGAAGGGGCAGAATGAACCAGCGAAGATGTCAACACATCCGGCTCAGCCCCCCCTTCAGGGCGGAGTATTCAAATAGTGAACGCTTTCCGTGGGGTGCAGCCTTGCGGCTTTCCCCACGGCCACATAGCATCGCTCCCTTCGGGAGCGGCTCGATACTCGTTGCCTTCTACCATGAAGATTGTGGATGTTCACGCATAAAGAACTTCGATGTCAGCTCTCCATTGAAGAAAGTCCATCACTCCACCTGCCCCGCAGGGGCTACCGTTACGTGGCCGGGGATGACAATCCCCGGAAAATGAAGCACTGAACATTCTCTCGCCCCGAAGGGGCAGAATGAACCAGCGGAGATGTCAACACATCCGGCTCAGCCCCCCCTTCAGGGCGGAGCAATCAAAGAGTGAACGCTTTCCGTGGGGTGCAGCCTTGCGGCTTTCCCCACGGCCACATAGCATCGCTCCCTTCGGGAGCGGCTCGATACTCGTTGGCTTCTACCGTGAAGATTGTGGATGTTCACGCAGAAAGAACTTCGATGTCAGCTCTCCATCGAAGAAAGTCCATCGCTCCACCTGCCCCGCAGGGGCTACCGTTGTGTGGCCGGGGATGACAATCCCCGGAAAATGAAGCACTGAACATTCTCTCGCCCGGAAGGGGCAGAATGAACCAGCGGAGATGTCAACACATCCGGCTCAGCCCCCCCTTCAGGGCGGGAAATCCAAAGAGCAACTCATCTCCGTCGGGCGCAGCCTGCGGCTTTCCTCATGACCAGTCAACAGTACTCCCTTCAGGAGCCGCTCGATAACTGATGGCAAATCGAGAGAAGGGTTGTTCTATAGATGCAACCCATTCTTTTGCGAATGCAGACTCCCCTCCCCATCACAAATTGGAAATTTGTGTTTTGTATCCTCTTCGGCTCACTATAACTTCATCCCTATCAGATAGTGCAGAACAGGCTACTGCTGCCAGAGCACGATCGGTTTCTCTACTCTACATCGAAACCAAAATTCAATTGCGCCATGAACAGCACAGGTTTCCGCTCGTTAGTTCCCTTTCTCCTGAGCCTCTTGTTGGCTCCTCTTCTCAACATCTCAACGCTCTTCGCTCAGTTCCACGCGATTAACACTCCCGGCACTGCATCGCGCCCGATCACGAAAAATGGAAGAGTGTTGGCTATCTACACGTCATCGAGTGCCACAATCACCAATCCGACTGTGACACTTGAGGTATACGACAGCAGAACAGGGAACACAACCCGCGTGTCAACCGAGGCAAGAACCCTCTTTAGTGGTTGGCCCGATATGGATGCTGAGGGCAACGTTGCCTACGTAACAGAGCAGAGTGGAAGAAGCGAAGTCTTCTACTACGACGGAAAAACTCACACGCAGGTCAGCAACAACTCGAGCGTGAAGGATGCTCCAACACTAACTACAGCAAAGGAGGGAGTGAAGGTTGGATTTGTTCGAGCCGAAGGGGGCTACGTCATCTTTAGAGATCAGGAGGGGAACATCTTTGCCTACAACCATGCCTCTAAAACTGTTCAACAGGTGAACCGAAGTGTAGAAGAGAATGTGAACGTTGATGATGAACATCTCTCTAACCCCCGACTTGCTATGGTACGCCAATATCAGTTCGATGGAAAGACGTTGTTCTGGATGCACAAGAAGACGATAAAAGATGGCGTGGAAGGAGAGATCACCATATTCAAAGCAGAGGCTCCATTCACGAAGACTCCAGAAAGCGTGGCAACCTTTCGCGCTTGGATCCCCCCTGCGAAGTCCTTCCTGGTCGGTCAGTTTGCTGGGCCATTTCTCGTCTCCTGTGGATCGGAGGCAGCTTGGCAGTACTATCCTCCCAGCGAAGTAGTAGCGAGAACCCCCGGACTTCCAGTTGAGTTCAAGGAAGGGTTGATCGGATATTACGATGGCACGTCGGCATCAACAATCTATGGTCCTGCCCCACTTCGGATGCAGAGCCTGAGGCTCTACTCCGGCCACCTCATCTGGGCAACCTATCCCGAAAAGGAGAGCAACGAAGAGTTCATCATGCAATATCGCTTCGGACATGTTTCTCCTCTGGTAAAGAATTCTGGCCCTCCAGAGAATGGAGAGAATGGGAAACTCTACTGGGAACGGTTTGGTGACGTTGAATTCGACGGACTCAACGTTCTCTACACAATGAATGAGGTGAAATGTTCGGTTGTTTCGATGTCGATAGCAGGTGAGAAAAAAGATATGCGCCGCTTTACCCCAACAGGACGAACAGGTCTCTTCACATCTGGCTCAACGCTCCCCTTCTTCACTGTCGATCAGCAGGTAGGATATAATGGTGGTTTGGAATACTCGAATGGCCTCGCCGCATTCATATCGGGAACTATTTCTAAGTGGAACATCGCCACTTACCGAGTGCACGCCCCGGCGAGTAGTTCAGCCGGGACAGCCATCCTGAACCATATTGGGCAGGAGACAACCTTGCTCGATTGGGAGTTAACAGAACCCCCAATAGTTGACCGCTTTACGGTGAATGCGCTCTCGGGTGGATGTGGTGCTGGAGAAGGAGCTTCTGTTGAATTGAAAGGATTGACAGTCTACCTGAAGGCTCTCTCCGGCAGCCTCGACGACATTAGGGAGATTCAGCTTTTCCAAGATGTTGACAAAGATGGCAGGACATCCTCTGCCGACAAACTTCTCTTCACGTCAAACTTAATCAACCCATCGATCGAAGCCTATTGGACGACACCGATCCCTATCTCCCCTACGGATGGAGCAAACTTCTA
>JBFWSB010000107.1:0-11927 GCA_050248595.1 Kapaibacterium sp. (SeqCode) | reverse complement strand
GCTCCGTGATTCTTGACTCGGGCAAGGTTATCGCGAAAATCGCATGCCTCTACGGTACAACCCGAGGTCATATCCTTCGGATAGAAGTAAAGTACCAGTTGTTTCCCAGCATAGTCTGCTAAGGTGTGGATATTCCCTTCCTGATCTTGTGCGGAAAAGTTGGGGGCTTTATCTCCCTGTTGTATCATATCTCTGACTTCCTCTCTTGATAAAATTCACGGTCACTCTCTTCTTTCTGTTGGTCGGCCACCTCAGAAGTGAGGAGGATAGCTTCTCTCTCTTCACCCTCTTGATCGGTTACTTCGAGTGCGAGAGTTTCTACCACTTCACCTTCTTGATCGGTTACCTCGGAGAGGAGAGAATTAGCTTCGCCTTCTCGATCTATTACTTCGGGTGCGAGAGTTTCTACCACTTCACTCTCTTGGTCTCGAATCTCAAGATGTACCGTGTGAGACTCCTCGCTCTCCTCAAACTCTTCCTCATCGGTTACAAGCGGGGCTAAAATGACAACAAAGTCTCCTTGGAACTTCTTGCCGATAAATCCCTCATAAATGGAGCGTAGTTGGCCTCGGATAATCTTTTCTCCCGGAACAGTAGGGCGTAGAATAAGGACTGCCTCCCGTTCCGGCATGAAGTCGGCAAGTGTTGCCAGCGAGGGGATAATCCGAGCCATTCCTCCCGGAATAACTAATGTCTCAGTTCTCTCAACTAATAACTCAGTAAAGGCTACACGAGCTTCCCGTCGTGTAGGAACTGCTCCGACGACAGCGTAGCACTGCGAATCAAATCCAGACATAGCAAGTGCCGTTGCAATCAAGTCTACTCCCGGAATCACTCGCGGTTCAAGCCCAGCCTGACGGATGGTTTGAATCAAGAGGGAGAGAGAGTGACTGAATCGGAAGGAGGGATCGGAGAGAATCACGATCCGCTTCCCCTGACGCAACTTCGACGTAACCATATCGATGACATCGTCGGCAATCTCCTCAGAAATGCCGAGAAGTTTTTTCGATAGAGCAAAGCGCTTCAGCAGACTGGCTGCATACTGTTCATTAGATGTCACTACAAGGTCGGCCGTCTGTAGTGTGCGAATCCCTCGCTGGGTCATATCATCTCGCTCCTCAATTGGAGCACCAACAATAAAGCATGGGCCGCTCAGCGGTTCTGCATTCTCTTCTTGGTTTGAAACTGGCAGAGTTGTTTCCATTTCTATAAATAGTGACCGATAATTCAATTCAACTATGTTCAGTGTCTCACGAAAGTCATTCTCTGTTCGCGAGCCGTTGAGTGGCACAAAGCTCTCGCCACACAGATCCCCTTACTCCCAACTATTCGTAGCACTTCTCGCCTGATAGTCGGCCTTCCTTTCCTTTATTTCTTTTACTCTGCCTTTTGTCTCTCGAAAATGCTCGCATACTGTTCTGGCGAAACTGCAGTTGGAGTGAGGGTTGAACTATACCACTCCTTTAGGAACATCAGAACAACGGCTGTTGTGGGAACAGCAATCAACAGACCGACAAAGCCCATGAAATAGGCAAAGATGAAGAGCGACGCGATAATCAGGACCGGGTGAACTCCAACTCGAGCACCGAGAACTCTTGGCTCAATCATATTTGTGTTCAGGGCGTGAAGTCCTAAAATTGTTCCTGACATCACAGCCGTATTATACAAGAAATCTCCGTGGACGAGGAGAAAGATAACAATTGCCACACCGAGGTTCAGAAACATTCCGAGTGTCGGAATCAAATTGAAAAGTCCGGTGAGGACACCGAGTACCAGAGCGTAAGGAACCCCGAAGATAGTCAGAACGCCGACGGCAAGCGTTCCCACAAGACTCGAGGTGAGAAAAATGCCACGAATGTAGGCGTTCACAATCTTGTCCACGTTCCGAAGGTAGTAAACGTAGCGGGGATCATCCCGCAGAAGCGTTGTCCGGGTGAACCGACGGAAACGGTTGAAGTCGACTGTCATATAGTAGGAGAGGAAGGGGATCAAAATTAGGTTTGCGAGACCAGCCAAAATTCCGGTGACGTTTTGAAGGAAGTCTGTCAGCCAGTGGAATAGTCCGTTTGCCACGCTCGACATCTGCGGCTGAATGTATTCGGCCACAATCATCTCCGCCTGCGACTTGGAAACACCGTAACTCGTTAAAAAGCTGACCATCCGCTCAGATCGCAAAATCTCATCAGCCCCCTCAACAATCGTGTTGATAAGTGAGAGAAGTTGATCGAACTGGTCGATAAAAGCTGGAATCAGTAGAAAACCAATCAGCGAATAGACTCCAACAATCAGCAGTGCGACGCTAAGTGAGGTAATCCACCGTGGTATCCCTCTTTCGGCAAGTTTCTGCACGAGAGGAGCGCAGAGATAGGAGAAGACAAAGGCGACGATGAAGGGGAAGAGCACACCTATCAGACTTGCAAACATCCAGAATCCGAACGTTAGAAGCCCGAGTTGCATCAACCGTCGAGTAAGTACACCACGGCTAAATGGGTAGAGGAAGAAGATGAGTGCTGCAGTTGGGAAGATTGGGTGAATCGGCCCACTCCCAACAATCGTGTAGAGCTGCAAACCGAGAAGCCCGAATCCACCAATAATCGCAAAGCGTTCCTGTGGGCGCAAGTCCTCACGTAGCATTCCTCGCAATCCAAGTGTCGGGCTGGGGGAAAGGTATGGCTCCCCTCCCACCCGTTCAGAACTCGCTGACGAGTTTGAAGTATCAGATTCTGCTGACCGGTTGATATGCTGGTTCTCTTCAGACATTTGTGATAGTAAGATAGGGGAGGGGGAAGGTCTGGACAATGGGAAGATTGCTGGATATGAAAATGCTACATCAGGCTATTGTGAAGAATTCAAAATTCAAAAGGAAAAATTCAAAAGTGGGAGTGAGGAGGTATAGACAGAGCATCTGTTTTAGAGATCATCCTCAACCCTTCGCTTACGATTTCCCTGTACTTCCAAATCCTCCGCTGCCACGATTGCTTTCCGGTAGCTCGTCGACATTCTCCCAAGTAATGCGTTCGTATCGAGCGATCACGATCTGGGCAATCCGCTCACCACGCTCAATCGTGAAGGGGGCTTCGCCGTGATTGACCAGAAGTACACCGATTTCACCACGATAATCTTCGTCGACAGTTCCCGGATTGTTCACCATCGAGATACCATGTTTCATCGCCAACCCACTCCGTGGACGCACCTGACATTCAAACCCACGCGGTAGAGCAATTGCAATACCGGTTGGAACCGATGCACGCTCTCCCGGAGCCAACGTTATTGGTTGATCTACTGCTGCGCGGAGATCCATTCCCGCAGCACCTTCGGTTGCGTATGATGGGAGTGGAAGGTCGTCGAATCCTTCTCGTATGCGTATGATTTGAACGTTCATGTTGTCCGAACTCTCTCTGTTTTGAGTTTTGGGGAGATCGTGGGTGAAATATTTGGGGGCAAATATTTTGGACGAAAGATTTTTCGTCCCTACGTGAATGCTGGAATATCGGTGATATCGCTTCCGATAATCAGGGTGTGGATGTCGTGTGTCCCCTCGTAGGTTTTTACTGATTCGAGGTTTGCCATGTGGCGCATGATCGGATATTCGCTCAAGATGCCGTTTGCCCCGTGAATGTCGCGCGCGATGCGGGCACACTCGAGGGCCATCCAAACGTTATTCCGCTTTGCCATCGAGACCTGTTGTGGTCGCCATGTTCCGGCATCCTTCATTCTGCCGAGGTGGTAGCTCAGAAGCTGCGCTTTCGTGATTTCGTTTAGCATCCAGACAAGTTTGTTCTGCACAAGCTGGAAGCGGGCAATTGGGCCGTCGAACTGGATGCGGGATGTGGAGTACTCAACCGAAGAATCATAACAGGCCATCGCCGCGCCGATTGCTCCCCACGAAATACCGAAGCGTGCCTGATTCAAACAAGAGAATGGACCACGCAGCCCTTTGATCTCTGGGAAGATGTGTGTCTTCGGAATCTCACAATCCTGGAAAACAAGTTCGCTTGTAACCGAGGCGCGGAGGGAGTGCTTGTTCTTCATCACCGGTGCGGAGAAGCCGGGCGTTCCTTTCTCAACCATAAAGCCACGAATCACTCCGTCGAGCTTTGCCCAAACGACAGCGATGTCGGCGAGGGTTCCGTTCGTAATCCACATCTTCGCACCGTTCAGCACGTAGCCGGAGTCGGTCTCCTCAGCCGTTGTAATCATGCCCCCCGGATTCGAGCCAAAGTCTGGCTCTGTCAGTCCGAAGCAGCCGATAGCCTCTCCCGAGGCAAGTTTTGGAAGCCACTCACGTTTCAAGTCTTCGTTGGCGTACTGCCAGATTGGGTACATCACCAACGAACTCTGCACAGAAACAGCACTCCGAATTCCGGAATCCCCCCGCTCAAGTTCCCGGTTGATGATGCCATAGGTCACAGAATTCATGCCGCCACCACCATACTCTTCCGGGATCGTTGCCCCGAAAATTCCCAACTCGCCACACCGCTTCACGATTTCCATAGGGAAGGTTCCGGCCTGGTAGTGTTCTTCGATAATCGGGAGAATCTCCTCGTCTACAAACGAGCGAACAGTCTCCCCAACCAATCTCTCCTCTTCACTCAGGAGAGCATTTACATCGTAGTAATCTGGATTTGTGATCGGCATGATCCGGTCTATATATAGTTGATACGTGATTGATAAAGGGCAAAGATACGAGGAGTCGAGGAGGGGGCTATGGTGGATGTTGCGAGAGATTGTGAGGAGAGGGGGGGAAGACTTGGATTCTCGAACGATGAGTATATTTATCTGCTCACTTTCGTATCACCAATACAAAATCACTGTCATGACACGTTTCTCGTTCCTCTTTGTTCTTTGCTCCCCACTTCTATTGTTTGCTCTAACATCATGCCATGAGCAGATAGCAAAGCCAGATGAATTTAATCCTCAATTTTTCCCAACTTCTGGAGCGATAGGAGATTCGATTACTCTTGAGTTATTCGGTGGTCGGTTCGATCCAGATTCGGTTCGGCTTCTATTTACCCCAAGCATCGTCTCTTATCCAGTATACGCAAGCTATTCCGGCGACACCACAAGGATCATCTATCTCGTGCCGGAAGAGGCAGAGACCGGCCCGATTTCTTACACCGTTAAGCAGACTGTCTGGAAGCCACTTGGGGAGTTTGTCCTGAAGCCTGGTCTTTTCACCCCGTTCACTGTTGTACCAGAGGTTGGTGCTCCCGGTGATACTGTGAAACTTGAGTTTGAAAGTCTTCCCCTATTAGATCTCTCCTCTCTCCAAGTTCGGTTCGGCGATATAGCCCAAACTCCTTTCACTCTACCTCGGGATTTATCTGGGCTGTACGCCATTGTTCCCGAAGGAGATTTCAAAGGGTTTGTTGAGTTGGAGGCTGGCGCATGGGAGAGAGCACGTTCGCGCAACATCTTCCGGTCTGCTTGGTTCTTTTCAAAGTGGTTAACTATTGAGATCGACTATGATCTGTTAGGAGATTACGAACTTGAAAGTGGTGAGATTATCACAGATAGTTGGAGCCGGGACTATACAATCGAGAGCAAGAATATCAGAGCCATCAACAAGGGTGAATCGTATCAAATCATCGGTTATGTCGAGGAAACACCGAAGAGTTGGCAACGTGTTGTGCTGAATATTGCTACTGACTCTTCAATCATTCGCTCTGGAACAATTTCAAGTGAGTTCTTAGTTAACCCGTCTCTCACAGCGGTTCACCACGATTCTATTCACTTTCACGAACTTCCACTCATCTACAATAATGCCTCAGGTTCCATGGGAATAACTCGTGATCTCAACTACGAAAAACTTCTCCACGCAGAATATGTGCAGAAGGATTTTGTCTCAGGATCGTGGAAAAATTTAGTACGGCTACTTCAGTTGAAGTGGGAATCGGGCTACCAGAAGGGACATGTTTTCGTCACCTTGAGAAGAGGGAAATAAAGGCATTCCATTAGGCAAACGGTTGTTCCTTCAAAAGGAGACTTCAAGTAAGAAGTAACAACCCAACTCACAAAGTGCATCCCAAATTCCCCTTCCGGTTCGGGGAATCTTCGGTATTATTACGGTTCTACAGGCGAAATTCTGTTGAATTATGAAGAAAGCACTGATAACCGGAATTACTGGACAGGATGGCTCCTACCTCGCGGAACTCCTTTTAACGAAGGGATATGAGGTCTACGGAATTATCCGTCGCTCAAGCTCGTTCAACACCGAACGGCTCGATCACCTCTACAAAGATCCACACGAGCGGGATGTTCGGTTGAAGCTGATTTACGGCGACTTGAACGACTCATCCTCTCTCAACAAGATTCTGCGCGATGTGAAGCCAGACGAAATCTACAACCTCGGAGCGCAGAGTCACGTCCGGGTTTCGTTTGATATTCCGGAGTATACAGCCGAGATTACCGGACTTGGAACTGTACGTCTACTTGAGGCAATCAGGGATACTGGAATCGATACAAGATTCTACCAAGCCTCCTCGAGCGAGATGTACGGTCAGGTACTCGAAGTGCCCCAAAGTGAGGCAACACCGTTCTATCCTCGCTCACCATACGCCTGCGCAAAAGTTTACTCCTATTGGATTACGAAGAACTACCGCGAAAGCTATGGGATGTACGCCTGCAACGGCATCCTCTTCAACCACGAGTCGCCACGACGTGGGCCGACATTTGTGACCCGGAAGATCACCCGCGCCGTTGCTCGCATCAAAGCTGGGTTGCAGAAGAAACTCTTTCTCGGCAATCTTGACGCGAAGCGTGACTGGGGCTACGCTCCAGATTACGTGGAGGCGATGTGGATGATGATGCAGGGAGATGAGCCAGATGACTTCGTGATTGCTACGGGGGAGACCCACAGCGTTCGGGAATTCTTAGAGGAGTCGTTCAAACATGTCGGACTTGATCCGTGGGAGTTCGTGGAGATCGACCCGAAGTATTTCCGTCCGGCTGAAGTTGATCTGCTTATTGGTGATGCTACCAAAGCAAAGGAAAAGCTTGGCTGGGAACCGAAGGTGAAGTTCAAGGAGCTGGTGAAGATCATGGTGGAAGCCGACATCGAAACGCTCGACCGGCAGTTGAGTGGGAAGGTTCCGACAGAAGCAGAACATTAGAGGTCAATTCAAAATTAACAATGCAAAATTCAAAAGGGAGATTTGGGTTTTGCATTCGCTTGTAGGGTTGGTACTCTATAAGAAAGATAAACCGCAGAGGCGCGGAGAACGCAGAGATGTGTTGGTCTCACGATTAGGTTAAGAGTGAAACTTTGAATTTTGCCTTTTAAATTTTGAATTCTCTTTCCCGTATATATATCGCAGGACATCGCGGAATGGTCGGCTCGGCTATTCTGCGGAGGTTGGAGAGTGAGGGGTATCAAAACCTTATTACGAGGGATCGGAGCGAGCTTGACTTGCGACGCCAAGCTGACGTTGAGAAGTTTTTCGAAGAAGAGAAGCCAGAATATGTCTTCTTAGCTGCGGCGAAGGTTGGTGGGATTCAGGCCAACAACATCTACAAGGCAGACTTCATTTTAGAGAATCTTCAGATTCAGACGAACATCATTACTGCCGCTCACCAAAGTGGGGTGAAGAAGCTCCTCTTTTTGGGGTCATCTTGCATCTACCCAAAGATGGCTCCGCAGCCGATCAAGGAAGAATATCTTCTCACCGGTCCGCTGGAGCCAACAAATGAACCTTACGCGATTGCGAAGATTGCCGGACTGAAAGCCTGCCAATACTTGCGTGAGCAGTATGGTGCAGATTTTATCTCGATGATGCCCACCAATCTCTACGGTCCAAACGACAACTTTGACTTGAAGACATCCCACGTCTTGCCAGCACTCATCCGCAAGTTCCACGACGCTCAGGAGGCGAGTGCGCAGAGCGTTGAAGTATGGGGAAGTGGCACGCCCCGGCGGGAGTTCCTGCACGTTGATGACTGTGCAGATGCAGCGATCTTCTTAATGGAAAACTATTCAGAGGGAGAGACGGTGAATGTGGGTTGGGGAGAAGATATTTCGATTGCAGAGCTTGCACACCTTATCAGCGATGTTGTCGGCTTCAGTGGGGAGATTGTCTTCAACACCGACTATCCTGACGGAACACCACGAAAACTGCTCGACACCTCGCGCATTAATAATTTAGGCTGGAGACCAAAGATCGCCTTGCGTGAAGGTATCGCAAGTGCGTACAGATGGTTCCAAGAAGGGAGACAACCGGCTTGATGAGTCAGAAAGAAGTTACTTCCAACGGACAACCGCCGCAGCCCGGTATCTTTAAACGATACTACCGGAAACTGATAGCAAACTATCTGGGATTCTACCTGCCACCTGGAGCCAACGTGCTAATTGTTGGCGACGATGCGTTGCGGCTTGCCTATCGGTTGACCCCGGAGAAGTGTACGGCGATTGCCACAACGGAAGAGGAAGCTGCCGAGTGGCGTTCCTTTTTAGGGGAGAATGTCAAGGTTTTGGTTGGGGTTGATCCTGCCACGCTCGATGAGCAGTTCGACGTTGTGATTCTCTCGAACGTTATCGGTTACTGGAGTGATATTCAGACAAAGCTCGAACAAATTCGGACGGTCTGCCACTCTGGTACACGCTTGATGATCACTCACTACAGTGCTCTCTGGCAGCCTCTGATTCGTTTGGCTGAGCGGCTCGGAATGAAGAACCGACAGCCCTACGCTTCCTGGCTCGCGCCGGAAGACATCGCCAACTTGCTCCACCTTGCAGACTTCGACGTTGTTAGGAAAAACTTTAAAGTGCTCTGCCCAATCTACATTCCACTGATTGCGGAGCTTTGCAACTACGTTCTGGCAAATCTTCCCTTCTTCTGGCGACTAAGCCTTGTCGAATTTGTCTCCGCACGGTTAACACCGCAGCCAGAACATCGAACAGAACAGTCGGTGACTGTCTTGATACCGACACACAACGAGATGGGGAACATCGAACCTGCCCTCCGTCGCGTTCCGATGATGGGAACACATACGGAAATCATCTTTGTTGACGGACACTCATCCGACGGGACGATGGGTGAGATTCAAGCGCAGATGAAGAATTTCCCTGACCTCGACATCGCCGCATACATGCAAGATGGAAAGGGGAAAGGGGATGCTGTCCGGAAAGGATTCGATCTGGCGAAGGGAGACATTCTAATGATCCTCGACGCAGACTTGACAGTACCACCAGAAGATCTACCGAAGTTCTACGAGGCGATTGTCTCAGGCAAAGGGGAGTACATCAACGGCACGCGCCTTGTCTACCCGATGGAGAAGGAGGCGATGCGCTTCCTCAACACGCTCGGAAACAAGTTCTTCAGTCGCGCCTTCACTTATCTGTTAGAGCAGCGGTTCAAGGATACGCTCTGCGGAACGAAAGTCATCTCGCGGGAGAACTACCGGAAGCTGGCGGCTAACCGACACTACTTCGGTGACTTCGATCCGTTTGGGGACTTCGATCTAATTTTTGGTGCGGCAAAGCTCAACTTGAAAATCGTTGAAGTACCAATCCGCTATCGTGCTCGAACCTATGGCGACACGAGCATCAGTCGCTTCAAGCATGGCTGGATTTTGTTGAAGATGTGCGTGTTTGCGTTCAGGAAAATCAAACTCACATAAATTTGGGATTGTGGAATTGGGATTTCGGATTGCGAATTTGGGATTTCGGATTGCGGAATTACGATAACCCAATCCGCAATCCGCAATCAAAAATCCGAAATCGCACGATCCGCAATCAAAAATCCGAAATCGCACGATCCGCAATCAAAAATTCGAAATAGCTCAATCCACAATCCGCAATCAAAAATCCGAAATCGTTCCCAATGTCCCATAGGCTTCGCGTCATATTACTTTCAATAATCGCTATTGGCTTCACTCTGTTCAATGCCTTCACGCATTACGATCAGGGAAGCCTTATTTATGACGAGGGGGATTACTATCAGGCGATCCGCAACGGATTTTGGAACAACTGGATGGATGCTGACGATGTGCCGACAATCGAATTTATCGAGACTGGGGTTAAGGCTGTGAAAGGGGAGATTGCTCGGAGTGAAATGTCGAAGATGATTCGCTCGCGGGGAAGTTCAGCTTTCTACCGTCACTACCATCCACCCTTTGCCTTCTACCACCCGATGATTACGAAGGCTATCGCACCCGATATGCCACCGGAGAACCAACTCCGTTTTGGAACATTTGGGTTGCTGATCCTCTGGATTCTGATCCTTGCGGCTCTCTCTCTAAAAGAAGAATCACTCTTCACGCCATGGTTTGTCCTCATTCCCGCTTCGGCAAACTGGGTTGCCTCTGCCTGCGGGTTCAACATGCACGTTCCCTTCGGTCTGGCCTTGACAACAATGGTACTTGCATGGTATGCCTACGAAGGCGACCGGTCAAAGGTCTGGATCAAGCGGGTGAGTCTCTTCTTCCTCGCCGTTGCCCTCTGTAGTGTGGAGTATAGTCTCTTCCTGAATGGGATGTTGTTTCTGTGGGGAATCTTTACTCTCTGGAAGAATCGAAAGGAGTGGAAGGCACACTTGAAGGTTCGGCTTGCCGACTTAGCTTGGCTTGTGGGGTTCATGTTGGTGATATGGCCTGCGGGCGTCTTAAAACTTGGGTTGTTGAAGTCCTACGCGCTCCAAGCCTACATCGCACTCTTCCGACTCGACTCCAACGTTGATGGCTTCACAACCTTCCGTGAGATGATCGAGTGGAAGTGGACTGGTTCACCTATCGAAATGTTGATGTTGGTTGGCATCGTTGCTGGCATCATCTGGGGGTGGCAGAAAGTTTTGAAGCGTGGGAGTCTCTTCGTTTCACTCGGCGTTGTCCTGGCGATTATCTACACGCAGCTCAATCCTGCGTTAGTGCTTCGCTGGTATCTGTTTCCAGTCTTCTCCGTTGCCTTCGTCTTCTACCTTCACGTACTTTCTGAGCGGGCTGGATTCAGTCCCACTCGCGAGTCGGCGATAGCGTTTCTAACAGCCTGCACCATCTTCGCTATCACCCAGTTCGAGATTAAACTTCCATCTTACACCAAAGCTCGCGAAGTGCGCGATGCCGTTCGCACAGTCTCCGGGACTGACTCCACAATGCCGATCATCACCGTACAAGGGATGGCTCCCCCACTTGGAGCTTACTTCCCAGAGCGTCAAGTGCGTGGATTCCATCCAGAAGATTTCAAGAAAGGGGATATGCTCGATAGTCTCAACGCTTGGATGCCCGATCACGTTCTGGTGCTACCGGGAGATGTTAGTGTAGAGAAGAAGGGGGGAATTCAGGTCGAAGATTTAGTGATCGTAGGCCCGGGTGGGAAGTAGGGGGGAACAGTGGTTGGGGATATCGGAGGTTATCTGCGAGGTGTTCAAATTTCGGATTTATGATTTTGGATTTCGGATTGAGAGAAACATCTTTAGTTGATAGTAGTCCAGGATTATGTCATTCCGAGGTCATCCGAGGAATCTCGCAGTAAAGGTAGTACGATACGATTAGCTTTACACATCCTGAGAGACTCTTCGGTAGCCCTCAGAGTGAGAGGGTGGTAATTGGGGATTTATGATTTTGGATTTCGGATTGAGAGAAACATCTTTAGTTGATAGTAGTCCAGGATTATGTCATTCCGAGGTCATCCGAGGAATCTCGCAGTAAAGGTAGTACGATACGATTGGCTTTACACATCCTGAGAGACTCTTCGGCAGCCCTCAGAGTGAGAGGGTGGTAATTGGGGATTTCGGATTTCGGATTGAGATGATTTTGCGAGGGGTGGTGCTTGACATCAGGCTCAAACCAACACATCTTTCCCAATCCGCAATCCGCAATCCGCAATCCGCAATCCGCAATCCGCAATCCGCAATCCGCAATCCGCAATCCGCAATCCGCAATCCGCAATCCGCAATCCGCAATCCGCAATCCGCAATCCGCAATCCGCAATCCGC
>JBFWSB010000106.1:0-11957 GCA_050248595.1 Kapaibacterium sp. (SeqCode) | reverse complement strand
TTTACCGGAGACATCGGCAATCATCACGAGAAGTCGGTAGCTCGACAGGGGACTCACTTCATAATAATCTCCACCAACTGCCATTGCTGGACGTGAGACCGCAGCGACCGCAACTCCAGGAATCTGAGGCATCGTCGAGGGGAGAAGACTTTGTTGGATTCGCCGCGCAGTTGCAAGTTCCTCTTCGTATCGTCGCCGCTCAAGCTCCCGTTCATAGAGGCGTGCCGCCTCAATCCCTGAGGCTCCCTGCGAAGCAATACTATTGATGAATGAAATCTGACTTCCGCTAATCGGTTTTCCATCGGAACGCTTTCCTAAGAGGATCGCACCGATTAACCTTCCCCCGGCGTAGAGACCGATGGTATAGGTAAAACCAGCATCGACAATTGAGCGAAGTGCTGGCTGCTGTATCACGTTGAGTCGAGTAAGGTCGTGCGATGAGAGGAGTATCTCTTGCAGGTGCTCTGTCCCCTCAGGTGCAAAGCTTAGATTCTCTCCACAAACTTCTTTGACCGGTTCAAGTAGTCCATCCACATTCATTACCGAAACGCAGACAGCCTGTAGCGCTAACTGTTCACTCAACGTTCCAGCAATTAACCCTGCAACCTGAGGAACGCCAATAGCTTCGGTGACGCGCGCACCATACTCGGCTAAGTGTTCGGAGTAGTCTCGATATTGTGGGAAGAAACGTCGATCGACCAATCTCTGCACAGATCGACGAATCGGCTCGAAGGCTAAGAGGAAGAGAACCAGAATTGCAATCGACACCACCTTCTGCATCTGTTCTCCTAAAAGAGAACCAAGTTCCTGCCCAAGCCGGAGTGCAAGCGTAATGTAAAGTCCAACAATTGCACCGGTTGTTAACGTGTAGACGAGCGTAGTCTTCACCACTGCCCGAACGTCCATCAACTGATAGCGGAAGATTGCGTAGCCGTAACTGAGTGGAAGGGCAACGAAGAGTGCCGCCGGAATCACAATCAACTGCTGCCAGATGCCGGTTACTTGCATCTGAACCATACCGATTACACCGACATAGAGTAGAACAAGAGCAGTCATCATCGTCCCCACTAAAATTGCTCGCATCGGTCGCTTGTCACTCTGCGGAGGCATCTTGCTATATCCTCGGAAGAGAAGCCAAACCCCAAGACCGAAGTAGATTGAGCTGAGGACACTTAGCGTAGCGATTGCTATGCTAAGTACGTTGGCATAGGTTTCTACGTTGAGGAAGAAGAAGAGAGTAACCAGTGCTGGCAACAGAATTAGCCCGACGATCAACAGTTTGCGTTTCCTATGATCAAAAAAATCTTGCCGCACTGGAAAGGAGCCGCAGAAGTGTATCCAAGCTAAGGTGTAGAGAACACCACCGACGATCCAGAGCATCCTCCACTCATTCGTCCCCAACTTCCCTGCTGGACCAGAAAAGCCGAAGAAGACAGTAAGACCGGTAAGGAAGAAGAGTCTCTGGACAGAACCAGTAGGGCGAGTAAGGCCAACGATTAGACCGATCAGAAGCCAAAGTGTGGCGAAGATGGCGTAGATGATTGGAACCAACGGAATGTTTTGTATTGCCGAAAGGGTTATCTGCAATCTTATCGGCAGCCCCCCCCGCTCAATTACGTAGGAAATTGGTCTGTCGGTTGGGGCGTTATTCAGCAAAGATTGGGCATACCAGAGAACATTTTGTGCTGGGGCAAATGGGATAGAGTTTCCGTTGATCTCCAACACCCGATCCCCCTCCAATATTCCCGCCTTCTCTGCCGCCCCTCCGGGAAAGATTGTCTTCACGATCAGGATATTCTCTCCGTCCCTCTCCACAATATCCCAGATGCAATCATCGGAGTTTACGCCGGTAATGAAGAGGGCATTCGTCCAGACCGCTATCAACGTCAGAACTGCAACGGCAGAGAGCGTGTAGAGCACCCGAAGCATTGACGTCTTCGAGAGTATCCGTTGCGACTGTTCGACGAGCGTGGAGACCATAGTAGGATATCTGTTCAGGAACGGAGCAAATATAGCGAAGGGGAATCGGCTGGTTTGTGCTTCTTTGTTCTAACGTGCTCGATGATTTTTATGTGGATACGTAGGAACTATAGATTGGCTTCGACTCCCACTATCAATCTCGGCACAACCTGAAGACTTACGGCTACCGATGTTCTAAACTCATACACTCCCACACTCATACACCCATACACTCTACTAATCCCGACGCAACCTGAAGAGCTGCCCCTACCACTCTATGAACTCTACGAACTCTCAACTCTACGAACTCAATCCCCGTTACACGAATTGCGCACCGCGTCGTACCCCGCATACGGACGTACTGTCCGGGATCGTCAAACAGTTATTCATCACAGATCACACGGAGGGAGAGATGTCTCGCCTTGCAACCCTGCTACGCTCAATTCTAACTTTGGCCCTCGCACTCTCGGTTATTGCCTGCGCTACAGACAAAAAAGAGATCGCCGAGGAAGACGATGCGATAATACCAACTGAGTCAACGATTGGCCAAGCTGGTACAGTTACAACCACGACAGGTTCTGCTGCACAACTAATTCCAAATATCACGAACAGCGTTTCGGTTGGAGCAGAAGTTGTTGATGGAGAAGTGAACACGTATAGTCCACCTCCCGTTCATACCATGCAGCCTCTGAAACGAGAGATGATTAGAGGATACCAAGCGACGTATTCAACATCACCTACTACTACTTCTTCTTCGGCTGAAGTAACGAACACATCTGAGAAAGACAAGAGTGAGCACCTTCAATCTGTCTACCGAGGATTTGTCAGCAACTCCGCCTCTACAGACGGAGCACCTGTAGGAGGAGAGTTGTCCGGCTTTTATCCAAACCCAACGACCTCATCGGGCAACTATACCATCAGAGGAGGTAGAGGAGAAGAGGCTAAATCTGGTTCGTACAAAGCAATTCGTGCTGAAGACATTGCCACCGGTGCAGTGACGACCGATGAGATATTGAACGAGACAATTCTTGCTCAAGACATTGCCCCCGGAACGGTTACAACCGATGAGATTTTGAGCGGGACAGTCTCGTCAAAAGAAATTATCGATGGTCTGGTAACGAACATCAACATCGCTGACAATGCAGTCCCAACTCGGAAGGTTCAGGATGGACAGATCATGAATGTGAACATAGCATTCGATGCAGTTGATGTGCGATTAATTCAGAACGAAACGCTTAGAGCAGAGATTCCTTTGCAAGCTACACCCGGCAGTCAGGATGGCTCCTCATTGAACGTAAAGGATAAGACTGATTCTCTCACACTCAACAACAGAGAACAGAATCAAAACCAAGAGCAGATTCAAGAGATCATCGCCCAACCCGAGCCTCCGAGGAAGCCGTCAGTGGAAAACCACTTCCGTGCAACTGAGAGCAGCCCCTACTCCACTTTCTCGATTGACGTGGACAACGCCAGCTACTCGAACGTTCGTGGTTACCTGAAC
This sequence comes from Kapaibacterium sp. (SeqCode), assembly GCA_050248595.1. Lineage (GTDB taxonomy): Bacteria > Bacteroidota > Ignavibacteria > OLB7 > OLB7 > JAGWAZ01. The sequence continues at coordinate 8,497 of JBFWSB010000106.1, read as the reverse complement.
CGCGGACAACTCCCTCCACCCGACGCTGTGCGCGTTGAAGAACTGGTGAATTACTTCAAGTACGACTACCCAGAACCGACCGACGGCACACCCTTCGCCTTTAACTCAGAGGTTGTGGTCTGTCCTTGGAACAAGGATCACCTTCTCCTCCGCCTCGCCCTTCAAGGACGTGAGATTCAGGCACAGCAGGCAGAGGCTTCCAATCTCGTCTTCCTGATCGATGTTTCTGGCTCGATGAGTGATGCGAACAAACTTCCCCTCTTAAAAGAATCGCTCAAGAAATTGGTGGATCAGCTTCGCCCCGAAGATCGCGTTGCCATTGTTGTCTACGCCGGAGCTGCTGGCCTTGTGTTGGAGCCAACATCGGGATCGAATAAGAAGGCGATTCGCGATGCAATCGACCGACTCTCATCTGGTGGCTCAACGGCTGGAGGTGCTGGTATCGAGCTTGCCTACAAGACTGCTCGAAAGAACTTCTTGCCGGAGGGAGTGAACCGGGTAATCCTCGCCACAGATGGTGACTTCAACGTCGGTGTTTCGAGTGAGGATGGCTTAGTGAAGTTGATCGAAGAGAAGCGGAAAGATGGTGTCTTCCTGAGCGTTCTCGGATTTGGAACCGGGAACTATCAAGACAAGAAGATGGAGCAGTTGGCCGACCACGGAAATGGGAACTATTACTACATCGACAAGTTGGAAGAGGGGAAACGAGTGTTGGTAGATGAGATGAGCGGAACACTCTACGCAATTGCAAAAGATGTGAAGCTGCAACTAAAGTTCAACGAGAAGAAGGTTGCGGCCTATCGACTGATCGGCTACGAAAACCGAGTGCTTGCCGCCCGTGACTTCGATGACGACACGAAGGATGCCGGTGAGCTTGGGGCAGGACATCAGGTGACTGCCCTCTACGAAGTCGTCCCGGTTGGGGCGGCTGTCGGGTACGAACTGGATACCACTGCCACGAACGACTACCAATTGGAGAACGAACTCCCTGAGCTGATGACAGCAAACGACCTACTGATGGCTCGCCTCCGCTACAAGGAACCGACCGACAGTGTGAGCAAGGCGACACTACACTTAGTGCAGGACGAGCGGAAAGGACTGGAGAAGGCAAGTGAGTCAACACGGTTTGCTGCTGCAGTTGCTGGATGGGGGATGTTGCTGCGAGGTTCTACATATAGCGGGACGATCAGCTACAACGACGTAGTAACGTGGGGAGAGGGTGCACGTGGCTCAGATAGCGATGGATACCGTAGCGAGTTTATTGATCTCGTGAAGAAGTCGGCAAGTCATGTACAGGGGAGTGCCTTGTCTGATACGAAATAGCCCGCACTTGTCCGACTATGCAAAAGTACCCGCGCCTGATCGTCGTCGCTCCGGACGAGGGAGGCGCGGGTGTTTTTTTCACGCAAAGACGCCAAGGCGCAAAGGAGAGAAGAATAACTCTCAACTCTTCGACTCCCGACTCTCAACTCTCGATATTCTCTACTGATCCCAACGCAACCGAAAGTGTTCCGCCTACCAACGTGCTGAACCCATACACTCCCACACTCATTCACCCATACACTCTACTCACCGGTTACCACTCTATGAACTCTACAAACTCTCAACTCTACGAACTCCCTTGTCCATCCATTACGCTCGACGTAACTTCCGGTCGATTTCAACTAACTGATATAACAGAATCAATGAACGACCAACTTCTCCAATCCGAAATCCACAATCCGCAATCCACAATTAAGGATTACCGACTCTTTATCGACGGCGCTTACGTTGACGCATCGAGTGGTAATACTTTCGAGGATATAAGCCCGGTAACTGGCAAGGTGATTGCTCGCGTGGCGGAGGCGAATGCTGACGATGTAGATCGGGCCGTGGCTGCGGCTAAGAGAGCACGCCACGGTGCGTGGGGGAAGATGGGAGTGAATGCTCGACTCGACCTGTTAGCCCGCGTTGCCGACAGAATCATGGAGCGGTTCGACGAGTTTTTAGAGGCAGAAATTGGGGATACCGGAAAGCCAGTCTCTTGGGCGAAAGCCATCGATATTCCTCGGGGCGCAGCAAACTTCAAGCTCTTCGCCAACCTCGTCAGGAATGTACCGAACGAGTCGTACCAGACCGACACAGAGGATGGTCTCGGTGCGCTCAACTACGCAATCCGTGTACCACTCGGCGTCGTCGGCGTTATCTGTCCCTGGAATCTTCCCCTCCTGCTGATGACTTGGAAGGTTGCCCCAGCACTTGCTTGTGGAAATACCGTGGTGGTAAAACCTTCTGAAGAGACTCCCGGCACGGCAACGCTCTTGGGTGAGGTAATGAACGAAGTTGGAATTCCTCCCGGCGTCTACAATGTGGTTCACGGATTCGGGCCAGGCTCGGCAGGTGAAGCCTTGACCAAACATCCAGATGTTGCGGCGATTACTTTCACCGGTGAGACCCGAACCGGCTCGGCAATCATGAAGACCGTTGCCGACGGCGTGAAGCCAGTCAGCTTTGAACTTGGAGGGAAGAACCCGGCCATCATCTTCGCCGACGCAGACTTCGATGCGGCAGTTGCCGGAGTTGCCCGCTCCACCTTTGCAAACTGCGGTCAAGTCTGTCTCTGCTCCGAACGTCTCTACGTCGAGCGTCCAATCTTCGACCGATTTGTGGAAGCACTTGCCGAGAGAGCGAAAAAACTCCGAATGGGAGACCCGTTTCAACAGTCAACAACAATGGGACCGTTGATCTCGAAGGGACATCGCGAAAAGGTGCTAAGCTACTACGAGCTTGCACGGCAAGAGGGAGCTACAGTTATCGCTGGTGGTGGAGTACCAGAACTTGGCAATCCGTTCGACGGCGGTTCGTTTGTTGAGCCAACAATTCTTACAGGCTTGCCAGAAAGTGCCCGCGTTATCAAAGAAGAGATATTCGGTCCGGTCTGCCACGTTCAGCCATTCGACAGCGAGGATGAAGCACTCGCAATGGCAAACGATACAGAGTACGGACTCTGCTCTGCTCTCTGGACGCAAAATCTTTCTCGCGCTCACAGGCTTGCAGCGCAGATCGACGTTGGCATCACGTGGGTGAACAGTTGGTTCCTGCGCGACTTACGAACTCCGTTTGGTGGAACAGGAATCAGCGGCATCGGACGAGAGGGAGGAATCCACTCGGTAAACTTCTACAGCGAGTTGCGGAATGTCTGTGTGAAGCTGTAGCAAAATCAATACAAATACTATGTATATATTGGATTGAGTCAATCACATACGAACTATGACAATGCCACACATTTTAGAAGAAGGAATAAAAAAAAGAGAGGTGTCAAATTTGATTTTTGACCCTCAAAACCCTCGGATACCCTCTTTAAGGCAAGCTCAAAGCGACATCGATATTATAGAATATATGATTGAGCGAGAGAATGTTATCGATCTAATTGCCTCAATAGGGGAACAAGGCTATTTTCCTGGGGAACCACTTCTTGTGGTAAAATCAGAAGCTAATGTAGACAAGTTTGAAGTTGTTGAAGGCAACAGAAGATTAGCAGCCTTGAAACTGTTACAAGATCCTGACATCGCTCCTACAAAAAAAAATACCATTCATAAACTTGTTTCCGAAGCTAACCAAAGACCAGACACAGTCGATACATTACTATTTCCGAAACGCGAAGACATTCTAGATTACTTAGGATATAGGCATATAACAGGAATAGATCAATGGGATTCTCTTCAAAAAGCCCGATTTCTAACCCAATTATGGGAACGGCACTATTCAACTGAAATTCCAGCTAAAGCAACACAACAACACATTGCGAGGCTAATCGGAAGCAGAGCCGACTATGTTGAAAAACTCATTAATGGTTTTCAATTGTATTCTAAAATTGAAGAGGAGAATTTTTATTCTATTCCTTCTCTTAATGAAGAAACATTTAGTTTTTCTCTTTTAACAACTGCAGTATCATATAGCAATATAAAAGATTTCTTGAAGATTAAAGAAACAGAGACGGGAATTCTCTTTTCAGAAGAAACACTTAAAGAGCTTATAGATTGGATGTTCCGTCAGAACTCTGAATTACAAACAAGAGTTCCAGAATCTCGATCTCTGAAAGTGTTAAATGCCGTAGTTAGCAAGCCAGAGGCTTTAAAAAAATTTAGGGAAGGTAGAAGCTTAGACGAAGCTGCATTATTAACAGATGAGCCAATAAAAAACTTTTATAACATACTAGATCAGGCATATAGAAGGCTGCAGCTAGCTCGTGAATCACTGCATATGATTGACAACTTCAGAGAAGAAGATGAATCTTTAAGTAAAGATACATCACGAACTGCAAAAATCATATACAATCATGTATCTAATACTCGTGAAGACCAGTCATAATAAGGCTAATGGAGAAAAGAAGGTTTGATGATATCCCTAGTGTTCCGCATTTTGATGAGCATATGTGGATCGATTACTTTGAGCTACTATGCCTAGCTAACGTTGATCGTACATTAGATGCTGGTAGTATTATAGATCGTTTTCGATTGAAAGAAGAAGATTCTATTGATGCCTCATTAGAAGAGAGTACAGACTTAACTAACGAAGACAAAGACTACGCTGATTTTACATCTGATCCCCAAAGAAAATATGAAAGAATGCAAGATGAATTTTTTAAGCATTTTAGAGCAAGAGAACTTTTATTCAATGCATTCTATCCTTTTACAGTTGAGGGCAGCCTTCTAAAGAAAAAACCAAGTGTTTGTGCAAACAAAACTGTCTTTTATATTTATCTTTTATGCTGCTCTTGGCTTAAATACTTTAAGGATTATATGTCCACTTTTACCTCAGATTTTGAAAGAATCAGCACAGAAGCACTCAAATCACTTGTTCCATCAAGTGCTGAAATTCGTCATTTTGGCAAGACATTGAATTACTCTCACAACCAAGCAAAAGGTAATATTTATAAAAAATTAAGCTTTCTTAGTCAGGAAATGGCAACAACTCTAAGAATTTCAGAATCTGATCTTTCACCATTTTCATCAGGTGATGGAGGCATAGACATTGTTAGCTGGTTCAATTTCGGCGACGCGCAGAATAACACACACTCATTTGCAGCTCAATGTAAATGCAGTAATGATTGGTCAGAGTCAAGAAATCCATCAGACTTGATGACAAGCTATCTCAACATGGATCATGAGCCAAACAGTATTTATTTCATTCCCTTCTCATATAGAAAAACTGACAAAAATTGGCACCAACCACAAAAAGTCAAAGGTAGAATTGTCGTAGATCGATTTCGGCTGTGTCAACTTTTAAAGAATGATTTGTCTTTTTTTAGTACTCTTAATTCGTACGATAATATTATTCACTTTTTAGAAGAAACAGAACCGATAATATAACATGGCTAGCATCACTGCTGTATCTCTTTTTTCGGGTTGTGGGGGTTTTGACTTAGGAGTTAAAAATTGCGCTGTTGATATAATTTGGGCTAATGACATTGACTCTCATGCTGCGTCAGCATATAAGTCATTATTCCCGGATGTGGAATTTGTTCATAAGGATATCCAAGAAATCTCGGCAATTCCATCAGCAGATATCCTTATTGGGTGTTATCCTTGCACTGGATTTTCAGAAGCTTCTAGAAGAAGAGCAAAGAACCAAAGAAGAAGAGATTTAAGAAAAAATCCTACGAATTTCTTGTTTCAAGAGCTGCTAAAATCCATTAAAATTGTTCAGCCTAAATTTATATTTATTGAAAATGTTCGTGGCATGCTATCAGCCTCTAAAGGTTATTTTATGAACGAACAAATACAAGGCATTCAATCTCTTGGATATACAAATGTACAGTTCAGACTACTAAATGCGGAACATTTTGGCGTCCCTCAGTCTAGAAAAAGAATATTTATTGTAGGTATTCATAATTCTGTTCAAGATTTCAACTATTCATTCCCACAGGAAACTCATGGTTTTGATAAACCCAACCCTATAAAGAACCAAATGGATGTTCTCACAGGTATGCCTCAATGGCCTAAGGGCGAGTATTCAAAAACTGACTTTCATGGGCACTATCTAACTAGAAACAGGAAGCGGAGTTGGGATCTCCCTAGTTATACTATAGTAGCCAACGCAGACCATGTACCTTTACATCCAATGGGAGATCCCATGGAGAAAGTTGGGACAGACCGCTGGATATTAAAAGGGGAAGCTAATCGTAGATTATCTTGGCGTGAGTGTGCTCGGTTACAAGGACTTCCTGATAATATTGAGATTGAGGGGAGCCTCTCAGCTAAATATAAAGTTATCGGCAATTCAGTTCCTCCCATTTTAGCTGAAGCAGTAGCTAAACCTGCTGTTCAATTACTAACCCAATGATTGTTTTGTTCAAATCAGGAGTATACTTACCCTTTTCTATAGGTGCATTGCCATTTATCTTGGTTCATTGCTGCCTTATTTTCATGCTCCCCCTCCTCTCCCACTGTGCTCACACGCAGCCGCCGCCAGAATTTAATGAGCGGGAAGACCGCGGAGTGGTGGCAAACGATGTAATCAACGAGGCGAGTGGGCTTGCCGTTAGTCGCATTCAACCAGGTGTTCTCTGGACGCACAACGACAGCGGTGATACCACGCGAATCTTCGCCGTCGGAAAAAGTGGAGAGAATCTTGGAGAGTTTTACTTAGAAGGAGTTGGGGCGCGGGACTGGGAAGATATTGCCGTGGGACCGGGACCTGTTGAGGGGCAGAGCTACATTTACGTTGGAGAGATTGGCGACAACGGTGCAGTCTACGACACGAAGCAGATCTATCGCTTTGCTGAACCACTTGTCTCCCGCAACGGCAATCCAGTAGAAGCAACCGTCACCAACGTCGAGACAATCACCTACCGTTATCCCGACGGACCACGTGATGCAGAAGCACTTTTTGTAGATCCGTTAACGAGAGATATTTACGTTGTCTCGAAGCGCGAAGAGTCTGTTCGCATCTATCGGGCAGCCTATCCGCAATCGACATCAGAGACAATCACGTTAGAGCATGTTGGGACGCTCGACTCACTAACGCTGATAACCGCAGGCGATATTTCAATCGACGGAAAGGAGATATTGCTGAAGAACTACTTAGCAGTCTACTACTGGCATCGTGAGCCAGACGAGACAGTTGCCGAGGCGATGAAACGAAAGCCTGTGATCCTCCCCTACACACCCGAACCACAAGGGGAGGCAATCGCCTGGGAACCAGATGGGTCGGGATATTGGACTGTGAGTGAAGAGTTTCAAGAGATCCCGGCACGACTTTGGTTCTACTCAAGAAAGATGACTTCAACAATAGAAGAAATCGAGGGAAGTTTGTACGAGAAGAGTCGATTGGATTTAAGTCTTGTATACTTAGGGGAAACAGGATTGAGGATTGGGGATTGGGAAAATGCTTTTCTCCGTCCGAAATCCAAAATCATCAATCCGAAATCTGAGCAGATTGCATCTTATTCTCTATAAACTCTCAACTCGAAACTCATACACCCCCACACTCTCTCCCCGATAAACTCGAATTGTATCTCCGGAAACTCCGGAAGTAGTTTTGTGTCCAGACTACTTGGAAATGCCTCAACAACAACGCAAGGATTATGCAGAGATATAGGTTTTTGGCGACGTGCCTTGGCACACTCTTCTTCTTCAGCGCGATGGGAGCTACTGCCCAAACTGCCGATACTGTTTGGTATATGGAGTGGGCACGCTTCTTAGAGGGACGTGATGGGGATCGTTTCGACTACCCCCCAATGAAAGTCTGGTTCGACGCAGACCGTGCCTACGTGCAGACTGACGATGAGAAATACTTCACTATCGTCAACGACTCGATTTACCTGATGAGTAAATTCTTCAAGAACTATTCGTTCGGTCCAATCAGAGATGCCGACATGTCTTGGATTACCAATCTGGAACTGACCTGGAAGCGTCGCAGAGGGCCGAGCGTCTCGCTGGAAGTCACGAACCGTCAGCAGACTGTTCTGAACATTTTGGGGCGGGAGATCAACACGATCATAAAAGTAAATGCCAACCAGTTTTTGCAACCAGTACGCCTGAATATGTTCGTAGCACAGGAAGAAGATCTGCCGATTCCAACCTCTAACCTATCCTCTCTCTATCGAGCCTTCGCACTTGCACAAACTGACTTTTCCATCGACTATGTTGAGGTGAACGACTCACTCAAAAGTCGTGGACTTGTTCCGTTGACAACCGCAATTTTGTCCCTCAATCCAAAGGATACCTTCGCAATAGTAAAGTCTGAACTCACACGAATTGAACGGGTAGCTGTCAGCAAAGATTTTTTCTTCCCACCAACAGACTTTGAGGGACTAAAAATGGATTCTCCCACCGAAGCTCAACGTTGGGAACTGACCGCAATCCCACTGCCGGGAGGACCGAGGAAGAAGAGGGAGTAGGTTGGGAAATGAGGAATGAGGAATGAGGAATGAGGAATGAGGAATGAGGAATGAGGAATGAGGAATGAGGAATGAGGAATGAGGAATGAGGAATGAGGAATGAGGAATGAGGAA
>JBFWSB010000105.1:0-11974 GCA_050248595.1 Kapaibacterium sp. (SeqCode) | reverse complement strand
TGATGATGAGCAGATGCATACATGGTTCTCCCCGTGAAACTGTTCGTTGGTTACATCAATGCTCAAGTCTTTGGACTTCTCATTTCTCTGCGTCCTCTGCGACTCTGCGGTCAACCTCCTTCTCATAGGAAGAAAAAAACGCAGAGGCGCGGAGAACGCAGAGAGGGGAACGTCTCTACCTAACCTCAAACAATGTTCAGCTTCCTAAACGGATAGTCTCCGTTCTGCGCCCAACTGTGGCCACTCACTTTGTCGGTTGCCATGATGTTGAGTGCTGCGTTCTGTGCTTTCGTCCAAATGTCCTGACTGTTTAGCACATAACCTCGCGTGATGAAGCCTTGCTCTTTGGCCATCCGCTGAAGTTGTGGGAACCATTCGTCGTAGTACTTCTGGTAGAGGTGGTAGTTCAGAAAGACACGTGTTCCGCTACTTAAGTCAGGATATTGTGGTGGATTGGTTTCTTGGTAGAGATCGGAGAAACAGAGCCGCGCTTTCGGATCGGTGCGGGCGTAGATTGCCTTGCGCGTTTCATCGCCGGTGAAACAGAAGATGATCTTTCCCTCCAACTCTCCAAGCGTTGGCCAGCCTGTTGCCTGCGCCCCCTGCACTAAGTCACTGTAGTTCCCAATCAGCGCGTTCGGCTGAAAGACTCTGCTCCTGTCAGTGAAGACTTGCTGAATGTAGTTGTCGATCTGCTGAGGAAACTGCTCGTTGCTCATCGGAGTGTTCTTGATGTCGATGTGAACTTCAATCACTCTGTGACCCGGGTTTTGATCCGTCCACGATTTTATCTGCTTGAGATATGCGCTGAATTGCTTGTCTGGATCGGAGCTGTACGAGCCGCCGTGGCTGACGCTCCACTGCCACGCATCACTCTTCTGCACAATGTCGAGTTCGATGCCGGAACAACCGGCGTTCGATGGGTCTGCGGAGTGGAACGTCAGTTGCTCGGCAAGTGATTCGTCTCGGTCGTACGAGTTGTGTGATGCCTTGAAGCCGACATCGTTGTACTTGAGGTCGTTCTGGTTCATGGTTCAGTTGATTTGATAGAATATGGTTGTTGAAATTTTGAATGAAGGTTGGGGATTTCGGATTGAAGGAAGAAATGCCTATCGGCAACTTCCTACAAGCCACTATTCACAACCTCCTTTCCCAGCACTTAGTTCTTTCCATACGGCAATGCGGTTCCCACCCACGTCCCCTGATTGTAGTGCACATTCGGTTGGCCAATAAGCTGCACGTTGCTCGCACGCTCGAAAACCATCACGAAGTCAGAGCCACCAAACTGGAAGTAGCCAAGCTCTTCACCTTTGTGGAGTGTCTTGCCAACTTCAGCAGTGATTACCACCGAAGAGACTTGCGCCATTCCCATCGGGAGACAGGCGACGAGTCCGATAGGAGAGTCGATAACGACCAGACCACGTGTCTGCACAAACTGGTAGCCGGTGCCGTCGAGCGCATTGAGAACGTTTACTTCTTTGCCCCGCACGATTGCTGGCATCACGTTCACGTCGAGCCAGGCTTGGCCTTGAATGATCTTCGATTCAAGGACCTTCCCCTGCACAGGTGTGTGCCACCGGTGGTAGTCGAAGGTGTTCAAGAAGCTGTGGGTGAAGATTCCACCTTCGAATCGGTCGGCATATTCACTGTCGGCCAGCAGCTCGTGGATCGACCATTGGATTCCCTTAATGTCCAACATCTGATCTTCCACATAAATCTTCGACTTCTCGTTGACTTGCCACCACCCAACAAACGTGGAGTCTGCTGGGGATGCGATGATGCTGTTGTCGCAGAGTCCTGCAATCGGGCGCATACCGGGCTTTACGTGGCGGGCGAAGAACTGGTTAAAGGTGAGGTATCCACTTGGTGGGGGCATATACTCATCCCAGTTGAAGAGGGGATCGGTTCGGAACGACTCGATATGTTTTGCTGATTCCAATGTGTCGAGAAAACTTCCCCAGGCTTCCGCGTACTCCACAATCCACTCGGAGAGAGGAGTGAGCTTCTTTGGCTTGCGTCCTGGTTTGATCGGACTTTGTAAACTCCGTACTGGTTCCTGATCTAAGAAAAAGTAGAACTCGACAATCTTATTATAGATTAAGCGCGAGTCACCAAGTTCTCGTGGGGCCCAAGTCAACAGGTCGTTGATGTAGGTCAAGTAATCGTCCAGATTCTTGATATGCCTGATTGAGGGAACGTTGTAAGATTGAGCCGTTGCGATAGCTTCCTGAAAGTCTTTCTCCCACTTGTTCTTTGCGATCAGAGCAATCAATTTCTTGACAATGGCGTGCATGGCAGTCTCCGTTATATCTGTGAAGATTTCTGTTCGATAGAGAAGATCGGTTCTGATGGGAGAGAGAAGGGTCTCTCATTTGGGGAACCGTCCCTCGAACAATTGATTGGAATAAAGGTAGCTGGTAGATCGCGTGGTAGCTGTACTACTTTAGTACTACTTTTCGGGATTGCAGATTTTGATGTGCAATTGTTGTCTTCGCCTGCTGTTCCTACGCCCTCAATTCCGTTGAGATAAAGTGCTAACGCTAATCGGGAGTGGACTTGAGGAGGCTTCCGTTGTAGAGTTTAGAATGCGTAGAGGAGGGTGATGCCGTTCAACGTTGGAGAGATTAGGAGTGAAGATGTAGACTCTTCTTCAGATGGTTTATGCAGATTCACTGTACCATACCCAATTGCTGATGAAATGGCTGCTGCAACAAACACATCGCTGGACCAATGCCGGTCGACGTACATTCGGCTGAGAGCGGTGAGGGTGGCTGCGCTGTATAGTCCTACTGTCACATAGGGGTTGTCGATGTCTGCTGAAAGTGAGGAGGCGATGGAGAAGGCAACCGTGGTGTGTCCTGACGGAAGGGAGAGGAAGGCGTCGTCAGATTGCCACGGGCCACTGAACTTGTAGGGGCCTTCCCCGAGGAAGGGACGGTGTCGACCAAGTGAACCTTTGATAAGTACGCCAACAGTAGCAGCGTAGAGAAGGGTTTGCCCAACGTGTCGTCCCATTAGTCTGAGCTTCGGTTCGTTCAAGACAAAACCGGGAAGGTAGAGTAGCCCAGCTATGAGAAGACCAGCTTCGTTCTCACCGAAAGCATTCCCAACATCTGTGATGTGGTCGCCATCGCTTCCGCGAAGACTTTGCATCTCACGGCGTATCTCGGCATCGGTTGCCATCAAAAGTCCAGAGGCACTTACAACTCCGCCGGTAATCATCCAGTCTGTTCGGTCGAAGTAGAGAGGCCTTCCTGCCAGAAGCCAAGCGTCGGTGAATGTAGTGCGGAAGTCACTCCAGAGCGTGTCGAGTGGACGCCACGAGGCTGCCGAGTCGGGAGGAAGAGGCATTGCCCCCCAAGCTGAAGAGGTTTGCACAAGAAATAGGAAAGGGACAAAAAAGAGAAAGACTCTGATCCCCGAACCGAAGGGGATACCTCCCTCTCTTCTTTGCGCCTTTGCCTCTTTGCGCCTTTGCGCGATCACTCGTGATCTCCCATCAACATCAGCCGGAAGTAAATAAACTCAAGTGCCTGCATCATAGCCGTCTGTCGATTGTTTGCTGCTCCGGCATGTCCCCCCTCCATGTTCTCGTAGTATAAGATTCTGTTCCCCATCTCTTCCATCCGTGCCGCCATCTTCCGAGCGTGCCCGGGGTGTACACGGTCATCACGTGTTGAAGTCGTGAAGAATATCTGAGGATATGTTTTCTCTGCCGAGAGATTGTGGTACGGAGAATACTTGCTGATATACTCCCACTCTTCCGGGGTATCAGGATCGCCATACTCTGCCATCCAACTTGCGCCAGCCAACAGCTTGTGGTAGCGTTTCATATCCAGAAGGGGAACGGCACAGACAACGGCATTAAACAGTTCGGGATGTTGTGTGAAGGCTGCTCCCATCAGCAAGCCTCCATTGCTTCCTCCCATAATGCCGAGACGTTCAGGTGAGGTGATGCCGTCGGCAATTAAATCTTCGGCTACTGCAAAGAAGTCTTCGTACGATCGTTGCTTATTCTCTTTCATCGCAGCCTGATGCCATGCCGGACCATATTCACCACCACCACGGATATTGGCAATCACGTAAACGCCCCCCTCCTGAAGCCAAGCACGGCCAATGGTTGCGCTGTAGAAGGGGGTGCGAGAGACTTGAAACCCACCGTAAGCGGTGAGGATTGTTGGGTTCTCTCCGTTCGACTTCATCTCTTTCGAGCCGATCAAGAAGTAGGGAATCTCTGTTCCATCTTTCGAGAGAGCCTTCCGCTGTTCAATAGTGAATCTATCAGCATCGAACCAAGCACGGTTGCTCCGAATTCTGTGGATATCTCCAGCATCGTCTACTTGATAGAGAGTGGTTGGCGTTAGGAAGTCTGTGTAGGTCAGGAAAAAGCGGTTGGACTGTTCATTGGTGCTGTGAACAGAGATTGAGCCGAGTGTTGGCAAGTCCATCCGTTCCTTCTTCCAGACCCGGTTCTCCAAGTGAAATCTGTAGAGTTCACTCCGAACGTTACGGAGTAGGTTTACCAGCAGGTAGTCCTTCGTGAGGGAGAAATCGTCGATACTCGAATCTTCATCGGGGGCAATCACTACTTGGAAGTCTCTTTCCCCGTTAAGGAAATCATCGTAGCCGATACTGATGAGGGATCCTCCAACAAAGGTTTTGCCCTTCACATCCCAAGCAGATTTTAAGTAGACGATAAGTTCCCCACGGTGAACCATCACGCTGGCGTCGGCTGGGATGTCGAGCATCACGAACTCTCCACCTTCGAGGACGTAGGTCTCGGATGTAAAGAAGGTGATGTTACGGGACACCATGTGATAATCTCGTTCGGGCGTATGTCCTACGTAAGCGGACACACCTAAATCAGTTGACTCACCTTCGAAGATCGTCTCCGCCTCCTCGATAGGTGTTCCTCTTTTCCACTTCTTAACAATGCGAGCGTAGCCAGAGGTGGTCATCGATCCTTCGCCGAAATCAGTGCCGATGTAGATGTGATCTTGGTCAATCCACGAGACTGATGTCTTTGCTTCGGGGACGTTAAAGCCACCCTCAACAAACGTTCTGGTATCTCGGTCGAACTCGCGAAGAACGGTTGCGTCGCTACCACCCCGCGAAAGTTCCAGCAGTGTGCGGCTGAACTCTGGGTAGAGAGAAGCTGACCCTTTATAGACCCAATTCTCTCCATCTTCTTCAGCAAGTTTGTCGATGTCGAGAATCACTTGCCAGTCAGGAGTTCCGTTGAGGTATGCCTCTTCGGTAGTTCTGCGGAGCAATCCTCGCTCGTTCTTCTCATCCCTCCAGAAATTGTAGAGCCAGGAACCTTGCACGCTTGGGAAAGGTATCTGGTCGTTGTCGTTGTAAATCTCTAACAGGTCGTTGTAGAGGGGTTGGTAGTGGGCGTCAGCCTGAATAGTAGAAGTCGATTGCTCGTTGTGCTGTTGCACCCAGTTGAGTGCTCTCTCACCTAACACTTCTTCAAGCCAGAGAAATTGATCTTCCTCAGTCTGCGCTGTTATCGTTGGTGTCATAAATAAAAGTTGAGTCGCGAGTAGAAGAGCAAAGAGAATAATCACTCGAGTTGAAGCTACTCTATTGCTCATGTCGATAGCCGTCTACTCTTTTTGTGGAATTACACTGTTTTTTCTATTAAGAGAAAAGAAAATACGGGGAGTCAGGTTGTGGAGCGAGAGAAGAAAGAAAAAAACTATGAAGACTTTTGAGAAATTAGTATTCAAAAAGGGGAGAAGGAAACTTAACGATTCTCCTTTTTGAATTTTGGATTTTTACTTTTGACTCCCCTCAACACCCCTCGCCCTGTAACGGCGGCCAGCACAATCAACCCTCCAACAACCGACCAATATGAGGGGAGTTCTCCGATAGCTAACGCAACCCAGAGAGGGTTGAGGATTGGCTCAAGTACTGGAATCAAGGCTCCCTCCACGGCGGTGACGCGGGCAATCCCTTTTGCGAAGAAGATGTAGCCAAGCCCGAGCTGGCCGATACCGAGTGTGATGAGGGGGAGGATGTCTTCAGCCGGAAGTGAGCTGCCAATCAAGAATGGAGTGCAGATGAGTGCTGCGATGATGTTGCCGTAGAGCACCATCCGCATTGCCGTTCCATCGCGACCTTTGCGGAGCGCCATGATGCAGAACGCAAAAAAAATTCCGGCGACAATTGCGAGCAGATCACCTGTGCGGGCAGTGGTAGCAACATCGTCGATGAAGAAGAGACCCATCCCGCAAAAGGTTACCACCACGGCAATCCAGTCTATCCTCGAAGTTGGTTCGCGGAGGAGGAAGGGACTGAGGAGTGCAACCCAGATTGGTGCGGTGTATTGGAGCAGAATTGCGTTTGCAGCCGTTGTTTGCTTTGTTGCGACAACGAAGAAGGTGACTGTTCCGGCATAGGCTATTGCTCCGAGGATGACGTTCTTCTGTCTGCGGATTTGTGTGAGGAGGGAAGATTGATTCGGTTGCTCTCCTTCGGATAGAATGATAGGTGTGAGAGCCGAGCGACGACGCAAGTACACCCAGATCAAAACTGCGGCAATGCCACTTCGCGCTCCAGCCAGACCGAGCGGATCGAGGTCTACCAGCTTAATGAGAAGACCACCGAGACTCCAGCAGAGAGCCGCAGAAAGGAGATAGAGGATGCCTTGTGTACGTTCGCTCACGAGAAGATCGTAGAAGTAGGTAGAAGATTGATAGTAGATAGTTGGTAGTAGTGGGGAGTGCTAACTGGTTATACCGTTGATTAACACCCCGATTCATCGGGGTGCTTAGGAACATCTGGAGAGGGAAAAACGGCTTCAAGCCGTTTCTTGCTCAGGTTTGACCTCACTGCCCCCGACTCGAAGTCGGGGGTTACTATCAGTCGTGAGCAGACGGTCGAGTACTCAACCAATTCAGCAAAGATCACTATACCAAATTAAGCAGTTGAAAACGAGATCATTCCTCAAACGCTTTTTCTGCACCGAACGCACTTTTCAAAGAGACTCCCTCGCGCAAAATCATAAGTGCTCCAACGATCATCGAAGCTGCATACTGTGCAAAGTGGACAACGAAGGCAAAGGCGACGGCTTGTTCTACGGGCACTCCATAGAGTGAGACCAACGTGACCCGGCAGAACGTGTGGAACACCCCAAACCCTCCGGGCGTTGGGGCAACGGCAACCCCAATTGCGGTGATACCGAGAAGAACGGTAGAGTCGCCAAAATCAAGACCAAAAGATTCGTTCAACCCAAATGCCAATACCCCACAGTGAAGGCTGAGGATGTAGCCGAGCCAGATGATACCGCTCCAGAAAATCACTGCTAAAAGTCCACGCCAGCCTCCCGAGAACTTCGCTCCGGCTCTGAACTCTTCAAATAGATGTTCAATCTTTTCACCGAATTTCTCCGGTAGAACTTTTCGGATCAACTGCACGAGCCAATCTCCCAGTCGTGTCCCGAGTGCCAGCACAAGCAGGAGCACAACTGCTCCAACAGGAATTGCAAGCCGGACGATGAGGTCGGTTGGAGTCAGATTGCGGAGTCCATCAATTTGCCGAAGAAGTTCGGCAAGCTCATCTCCGGCAATTACGATGATGCCGACGAGAATTACGAGGAGAGTGATCCCATCAAGTATACGCTCCACTACGACAGTGGCCAGCAGACTGCTTGTGGAGTGTCCTTCACGACGGGCTAACGTATAGGGGCGAACGAACTCACCGGAGCGGGGGATGATGTTGTTCATGAAGTAGCCGATCACCGTTGCGGAGAAGGCGTTCATCAGGTGGATCTTTCGTCCGTCGGCAATAAAAAATCGCCACCGTTCGGCTCGGGCAATGTGCGCGAGCATCACAACGACGGCGACCATAAACGTCCAGAAAAGATTTGCTTCGGTGATTGCTCCCCAGAGTTTCCCCCACTCTACATCTCTGACTGCATACCAGAGAGAACCAACCAGAAGAATTGTAATCAGAAGAATGCGCGCAATTTGGGTAGCTGCATTCTTCCGGCGGGGTGAATTCTGCGAAGTCTGCTCGGCTACCACTTCATCAAGTTGACTTCATCGAGGTAGACAGTCTGTTTGTTCCGGAAGAGGGAGAGGAGGATGGCGAGGCCAACAGCTGCCTCGGCTGCGGCAACGGTCATCACCATCAACACCATAATCTGTCCAGCTTGGTCGCCGAAGAACCGGCTGAACCCAACAAGTGTCAGGTTGACGGCGTTCAGCATCAACTCAATGCACATGAAGATGATGATAGCATTGCGGCGTGCCAGAACGCCGATTGAGCCGATCAAGAAGATGACCGCGCTCAGGATCAGGTAGTAATTCAGTGGTATTGAGTGCATAAATCCTTCTAATTCTATAGCAACCATGTGCGGCGAAGTCTGATAACATAAAATGCTGAGAGAAGCACGTGACAACGTACAGTGTCTCAGCCGGTCAAGTCTCTACTCCACATGTCTCTTAGCCAGTACAACCGCTCCGACGACGGCAGCTAAGAGAATCAGTGAGACCATTTCGAACGGGTAGACATAGTCGATAAAGAGTGCTTTACCAATTGCTTGGACACTTCCCCCCGGAGGAAGACCTCCCTCACTCGGAGCGTTGAAGGCAACTCTGGTAATTGTGAAGACTATCGCTGCCCCCAAGAGAATCGACATCGCAATCCCGATCCCTTGCCGTGAAGTAAAGCGTTCACGCAATTTCTCCTCGCTTCCAAGATTCAGGAGCATGATAACGAAGACAACCAGCACCATAATAGCACCAGCGTAGACGAGTACCTGAATTGCAGCCATAAACATTGCGTTGAGCGTTAGGTAGAGACCTGCCAGCGCAATAAAGTGGACAACCAGCGACATTGCCGCGCTGATTGGACTGCGGACGGCGATTACGCCAAGGGCACTCCCAATTGCGAGTGCTCCAAGAAGAGTAAAGAGAACGAGTTCGAGATTCATTCTGTATTCCGTGGCGTAGACCACGTTCAAGTTCGTGAACAATATCAGATGTGGAACCGGGCAAACTTAACGAACCGAGGGTGAACCGACAAAGGGAGGAGGGGGAGATTCGTGAGAAATCGGTGAGAAACTATTCTTTCAGTCGATTCTTCACATTTCCTGTGCAAACCCAGTTAGGGTGAATCTCTGTCAATTTAATCTGTTCTCTCCGATCGGACGGTTCGTTCGGCGGTCGATCGAGCTTATCTCTCTTCTCTTCGGACGCTCGCTCTTAAGCTCCGGGCTGGTACTCCGTATGAGAGGAGTGGGAAGTGAGCTTCTCCTGAGGAGAGTGTTGCATCGGCGGGCACTGCACGTCGGCTCTTTGAGACTGCGCGGAACTTGTTCTGCCAGGATCGGTGATGAAGGGTTTCGCTATGGGGAGTCTTCACCACCGGAGGAGATTCTCTTCTCCCCCTATAACTCACAAGGCTCACCCACCATTATCTCTCTATCTGGTAGTGGGTTGCGTTCCGGTTAGTAGAAGTTGAGTCGATATAAAGAATTGAAAATATTCACGTTCTGCCGAATCATCTTCTCACTTGATCTGTTGTTCCTCGCTAACTAATTCAAAGTAAATTTTAGGATCGGGTATGCATATTTATATGTGATGTCAGCTTGTAAGTTCTATGCAATCAACAGTGCATTTTAATCTACTGCTATCAATATATAATACGGTGTAGCTGTGACAGGAAGAGAGAGTTCGGTGTCGTTTCTATTGAGACCAACTTTGTCAGGTGGCTGTGGTGATTATCTCAATTCGATATGGGGAAGGTTCATCGAATGAGGTATCGATTGTAGTGCTTTTTAGCCCCAAAGTAGTGTTTTGTGATTCCACATCAGATGCTGAGAGGATGATCGCAAAATCGTGGAGTG
This sequence comes from Kapaibacterium sp. (SeqCode), assembly GCA_050248595.1. Lineage (GTDB taxonomy): Bacteria > Bacteroidota > Ignavibacteria > OLB7 > OLB7 > JAGWAZ01. The sequence goes on along the minus strand of JBFWSB010000105.1, from coordinate 2,115 downwards.
AGGTGTAGTAGTTAACGGAATGCTAATTGAAGTGAGTTACTGTTATCCTCGCATTAACTATGTAATAAAAGCTTAGCATTAAGAATTTTCTCGATGATCTGTTGTATCCTTCAACCTGTTTATGAGTTGTTCTCGTGCGTGAGTATGTGAATTAAAGTTGACACCGATTGTGTCACAGGAAACGTATGTGGTTGTGTAGAGTAGCAGTGCGCGCTCTACCATTAGTTTTGTCATCATCCTTGTTAACAATATCATCCATTTGTTATGTCCTGCACCCAAGTTGTTGGTCTGTTCAATCTGCCCTATTCCTACTTGGAGATTCCTGGCGTACTTCGTCAGGTGCTCTCATCGGGAGACTCTCTATCGGAGAGTTTTACCATCCACCTCTCGCAACATCAGCTCGCAGATTCTCCTCTCTCTTTCTGTGCATCTGGTGACTCTGCTTTCCCCCTTCACAGCCGAAGTGAAAATGGAGTTGCTTCCCTGCACCTTCCCTCGTGCGAGCAAATCGACATAGTATCAAACATCAAAAGGAGGAAGTGAAGACGAACGCGGATTGATGCAAACGTGCTGAGAAATCCGTGATGGCTGATTCCCCAAACCCAATTAACTATTTGCTTTACAACTACTACAACATCCAAATATGAATCGGAATAGCTTTTTTTGTTCAATTTTCGCTGTCTTTCTCTTATTCATGGTTTCGGGAAATCGAGCCTACTGTAATCTGGCAGACTTCACCTTCACTGAGGGGAGTGGCAGTGCAATTTCTATGGACGACGCAATTCAGGCAATGGGGCCTGGAATTGACAACGAAACAATCGGAACCTTTCCAATTGGCTTTAATTTTGATTTCGACGGAACGCTCTACTCAGAGTTCTCCGTCAGTTCGAATGGTTGGATTACGCTCGGATCGACGACGCCACGACGTGGCGATCAGTCGAATGCGTTCGACGACAAAGCATCCTATCCTGTGATCACAGCCTTTTGGGATAACCTGCTGACAACAGCCGATGCTGCGGGAGGCATTTTCTACAAGACCGAAGGTCAGCCGGGAGAGCAGGTGCTGACGATTGAGTTCCGGATGGAGCATGCAAACCGTGACGTTAGCGGCCCCTACTACTATCAGGTTCGCCTCTACGAAGGATCGCACAAGATTGAATTCTTCTACATCTCGATGCCGGGAAATGCAGCCACTGGTGGAACCATTGGTGCGGCAGTTGGGGAGAGGAACTTTGTCAGTATCACACCGGGTGTTCCGGCAACAATTAGTTCGGAAGAGGCAAACAACAGCGTCAACTTGCGCCGGGTGACAATTGAGGATAACACCCTCTACACGCTTCGTCGCTGCGAGCAAGATCAGGTTGCCATTGCTGGCGACATTGCAGAGGGAGGAACAGAGCGGATGAGCAGTGGAGATCGGCTGTTCGAGAGTGTCATCGTGAAGCGGGGAAGCTTCCAAGAGTTGCGTCCCTTTACTATCAGTCTCGGAGCTCTGGCCTGTGAATCACGGGAGTTCTCATACAGCATTAGTGGAACCGATGCCGACAACTATCGCATCAGTCCTGAGAGTGGGATCCTCGGTGAGCGGGAGTCGAACACTCCAGTAATTACCTTCACGCCAGACAGAGTTGGTCAGACGAGTGCAACGCTCACCGTTAGCGATGATAACGGGTTCAGGCGCTCGTACACCTTAGTGGCAACCGGTGAGACTCGGATCGATTGGGTTGGAAATGTTGCTCAGGGTGGAACAGTTGCAATGGCTGACAACGACGTGCTGATGCAGAATCTGGAAGTTCGCCGTCTTGAGAGCGGAACGTTTACTCCATTCTCAGTTACCAACACCAACGAGGATCCACTTGCTGACCCAACGGTTGTCACCTATCAGTTGATTGATCCAACTGGACAGTATACAATTGATAGGACTTCGGATGAGTTGAGTGGTGGTGAAGTCTCGATGCCATCTATTACCTTCGCGCCGACAGCGACAGGTTTCCAGACTGCGGAGCTTGTGGTGACAACGGAAGATGGTGTGCGCAACTTCACATTGCGGGCATACGCAGTTGCGCCGGCAGCTATCTTCAGCATCAACAGCCAGCCGATCGTTTCAGGAAATCA
>JBFWSB010000104.1:0-11994 GCA_050248595.1 Kapaibacterium sp. (SeqCode) | reverse complement strand
GCGTCAGTTGCGGGCATATTTCAGAGTTCGTCCTTCCGCAGATAATGGATATTCGCAAGCAAGTGGCAGAAAATGCTGGACTGAAGGTGATGGATCACTCCTTTCAGGTTTTTGCTGAGTGTGAGAATCCCAAAAATTGCCCCCACAACCAGTAATCGTCACTACTTCCGTTGAACAGGTTTCCAATTTCAAACGTAGTAAAAGCAATGTTCAGCAAACAGGTTTGGCACGATAGAAAGAATCAAGCAGAAGTCTTCGTTAATGAGGATGGAGTTGTTAGTGGCTCTATCATTTCGTTTAAGAAAGGAATCTGTCTTGTAAACCCTCGCCCTGAAATCTTGATCGCCCTCTATCAGGAGGCGAAGATCAAGCGTATTCTCTCTATCAACGCTGTTGTTCTCACCGACAGTTCGCCGGAGTTTGTGCGTGGACTTTGCACACTGATCAGTTATTCTCGTGAGTTGCGGAGACGTAAGCCACTCACAGTCTACGTTACTGCCGAGGGACGGCGCTCGCCAATGTTTGTGAACTCCTGCTGTGCACAGTTAATGACTCGGCAAAGTCTGTTCGACCTTGAGATTGTTACTCTGCCAACCGGAAAGTCAACACAAATTGGTGAGGCATCTCTGAGATTTCACTCGCTTCGGAATGTAAAAGCAGTCTCCAATCCAATGCTTGAGATTGCAACTTCTGAACGAACGATTCACTTCTACGATGAGACTTGGGTTGAGGAACTTGACCTCTACGCGAACCGTCCAGCGTCGGATCCTGACATCGTGATTCGTTCAGTACAGCTATCACAGTTCAGGCAGATATTAAAACCTGAAACGCGGGTTGTAAAGGTGTAGCGGGGGAGAGAGTAGCTCTTCGCATAAGAAATGTTGATGCGGCCTGTTAGTTAATGGCGTATGCCCTCTGCTTTGCTGGATACCCTCTTCCTTCTGTTCGAATCTCTTAACCTTCCTTCGATTCCTCGACCACGCTCTGACTGTGAAAATCCTGCCCGATCCGCCTCATCCGTGTACTCTATCCACACAGTATTTCTCAACAAGATCAACAAAAAAAGAGCATCCGGGTAGTCCAAATCCGGATGCTCCTTACAGCCTGAATAAATGCGAGAGAGATCAGGCGGGTATAAATTTTACGTTTGATAAAATAACTATATCTTTTGATAAGTTGTTCTTTGAAGGAAAGTTTTTTTGGAGTTCTTACAATTTTGTTGCGCATAAAAAAGCACGGCACTCGGGTAGTCCAAATCCGAGTGCCGTGAACTGCCTGAAAAAACGAGAGAGGAAATTCAGGCTTGAGAGTTGCAACCAAAGCGTTCTACAAAAATGCCTCCAGTTCTGCCTCACTTTCCAGCAGAACTTCACGAGCTTTTGATCCGTCGAAGGGACCCACGATACCAGCATCTTCCAGTTCATCAACGATTCGAGCAGCCCGAGCGTAACCAACTTTCAGTCGACGTTGCAACAACGAGACCGAGCCTTGCTGGTGGCGAACTACAAGATGAGCGGCCTCATCAAATAGGTCGTCACGTTCATCGGATGTGCCTCCGCTTGAAGTTTTCTTCTTTTCTGCAAGTGATGGGAGTGTATAAGGATTAGAGTAACCTTTCTGCGAGCCGATATGTTCGCAAATAGCTTCCACTTCTTCTGTAGTGATAAAGGCGTTCTGAAGGCGAAGCGGTTTTGGACGTCCCCCCGGTAAGTAGAGCATATCACCATTGCCGAGGAGTTGTTCTGCTCCATTTACGTCGAGGATTGTTCTCGAGTCAACTTTCGTTGCCACCTGATAGGCAATTCGGGCTGGGAAGTTCGCTTTAATCATTCCGGTAAGCACGTCAACCGAAGGGCGTTGCGTGGCAACAATCATGTGGATGCCAATTGCGCGGGCAAGCTGTGCCAAGCGGGCAATCGGTTCTTCAACTTCTTTGGAAGCCGTAATCATTAAGTCAGCCAACTCGTCGATAATCAGCACAATGAATGGGAGCTTTACGTGTGGTGCTTCTGGGGTCGGCTTCAGTGCTCCATCATCAATCTTCTTGTTGTAGTCGAAGATGTTTCGCTGTCCAGACTTAGCCAGCATATCGTAGCGGCGATCCATCTCAAGCTCAAGCGACTTTAACAAGAGAACGGCATTCTGTGGATCGGTTACGATATCTTCGTCAATGTCAGGGCAACAGACTAAGTAGTGGTTTGCAAGTGCCCGATATTGAGTTAACTCGATTTTCTTCGGATCAATAATGGCCAGCTTCAATTCACTCGGGTGCATCTTATAGAGAAGCGAGGCCAGAATGGAGTTGATGCCTACCGACTTCCCTGCACCAGTAGCACCGGCTATCAAGAGGTGAGGCATCTTCGTTAGGTCTGCACAGAAGACTTCACCAACAGTGGTTTTACCAAGTGCCAGCGGAAGCCTCAAGTCGGCCTCGCGAAACTTTGTCGTATTCAAAACGGATCTGATTCGAACTGTCGCCGGATGAGTGTTCGGAATTTCTACACCTACTGTCCCTTTCCCTGGGATAGGTGCAATAATCCGAATACCACGCGCCTTCAGTGCAAGGGCAATGTCATCGCCGAGCGACTCAATCTGTGAGAGCTTAATTCCTGCTGCCGGCACAAATTCAAAGAGCGTTACCACTGGGCCGGGGGTGACAGTTAGATTCTCAATCTCAATGTTGAACGTTCGGAGCTTCTCTTGCAGAAGGCGAGCGTGAGTTTTAAGCTCGTTATCCTCTACCTCTTCGTGAACTTCTTGTGGTGCAAGCAGTTCAATCTGCGGTGGGTCGTACTTTATCTGCTCATCCTTCAAACGTTCAATCAACTTTCCTGCTTCACTCATCTCAAGGTCGGCATCTGTCTCTCCCTCTTCAACGTGAACTGTCAGTTTCGGCATCACCATCTCAGCCGGTTCTTCAGCAGGAGCGCGCGTCAAGGTCACGCCCTCCTGCTCTCTACTTTGAATTCTGGATTCTTCTCGATTCTCAATCGAATCCTCTGCCACATGGGTCCCTTGATCGAGAGGGGAGGGGGGAGTGCTGCGCCCGACTTCGTTTTTATCTGATATTTCCGTTTTGTCAATCTGCTGTGTGGGTGGTTGGATAATAGGGTTCTCTCTTCGGATAGGGGCTGGTGTCTCTTTCTGTCTACTTGCCACGTTCTCAGAATGCTGCCGTTGTATCGAAGGAGGTACAGCCTGTTCCGTCTCTTTAAAACGCCGAATCATCCGTGCCGGCTCTTCATCACCAATTTCTCTATCATTGCTCTGGTTCGCCCTACCAGCTTTTGCTTGAACCTTGCCCTCACTTTCTGCTCGTTGGTTATCACCATCAGTAGCTTCACGAATTCGTTGTGCAGTACCTGCAACCTTAGTCCAGGCAATGTTGGTGGCGTACCTAATCTTTGAGATTACCTGACGCAAATCTGCATTGAAGGCATAGAGAAGAGTTACGGTGATTGCAGCAACTAAGAGAAGCACTCCACCTACAGTACCGATGAGACCGGTTAAAATCGATGCCATGAAAGCACCAACAGCCCCTGTACACTCGTAGGCAATCTGTGGTAACCACGATATCTCCCTGATAGTACCAACAAGCGAGGCGGCGAGAAGTCCTAAGAGAAGGGCGAAGAGCGACCGGTTCATTACCAGTGCTAAGTCCTTTTTGGAAAAGACACTATAGGACCACAGTCCGAAGATGCCGGGGAATATCAAAGCAAACCAACCAATCGTTCCATTCAAGAAAAAGTTTGCGAGGAATGCACCAATCAATCCGAGCCAGTTTTCTGTTGTATCGGCACGTGCTGCAATGTCTGGATCGTTCGTAAGCAATCCAGTAAGCTGCGAAACACCTACATCGGTATTTGCTTGGTCGAGTCGGCTGTAGCTGATAAGAGCTAAGAAGAGTAGAACAGAACAGAGACCGAGCAACACAGCGATAACTTGCGTCAAGCGCTCTTCCTGAATTTCTTTCGATTCAGTCTGTGCAGCCACCTTTCCCTTCGCCCCGTTTACTTTCCCGGAAGTTTTTCCGGAACGAGTAACCCGTTTGCGGGAAGAATCGGCATTGCTCTTTACACGTTGTGGAGAGTGTTCCTTCGATCCGGAGGCTGCTCTCACAAGTGCAATGTCTTCTGCACTCAACTCGTGTGATCGTTCCATTAGCTTGGTCAATTCTCCAATTCAGACTTCACATAGATTGTGTGAAGGTTCCATCCCCCCCTTTCACCTGCGCTGAACGGTACAAATATGGGGTCTTGTCAAGAGAAAACAAATGAGATTCTGCTTGAAGCACAGGTGACAAAATCCTTTAAATTTTTCAGAGATCGAAGATTTCCGAAGGTTAAAGGAATGCTTGCAATTCAGTTGAAGTGATCTATCAGAGGCATTGAAGCGTGACTTGAAAGAGCTATCTTCGTTCGTTCAACTTTTCTTCCACAATAGAGCAAAAACTATATCATGATTGTCGACCTGAGAAGTGATACAGTAACCAAACCTACTGCTGAGATGAGAGAAGCGATGGCTCATGCTGAGGTAGGGGATGATGTGTATGGCGAAGATCCAACTGTGAACAGACTTGAGGAGCGTGTTGCCGAAATCACTGGAAAAGATAGGGGACTATTTGTACCAACTGGAGTAATGGGGAATCAGCTCTGCCTAAAGAGTCTTACTCAACCAGGTGACGAAGTTATCATAGGGGAGGAGAGCCATATCTTCAACTACGAAACGGCCGCCCCAAGTCTTCTCTCAGGAATACAGCTTCACACGGTAGAAGATAGAGGAGGATGTCTTGATCCTGAACAAGTAGAGAAAGCAATTCGTGAAGAGGCTTACTATCTTCCAAGAACTTCCGTTATTGCACAAGAGCAAACACACAATAGAAAAGGAGGAAAAGTAATACCAATAGAGCATATTGAAAAAATCACCTCGATAGCTCGTGCTCACGGTATTGCTTCACACCTCGATGGTGCTCGTCTCTGGAATGCTGTTGCTGCTACTGGAATAGCTCCTGCTACTTACTGTCAATCGTTCGACACAGTCTCACTCTGTTTTTCTAAAGGGCTTGGCACTCCCGTAGGATCGGTGATTGTCGGGTCATCTCAATCAATTGAGATTGCTCACCGTTTCAGAAAGATCTGGGGAGGTGGATGGAGGCAAGCGGGAATCCTTGCAGCTGCCTGCCTTTACGCACTCGACAATCACGTTGAACGACTTCGAGAAGATCAAGCAAAGGCAGTACGCTTTCATAAGTTGATCTCACAAATCGAAGGTGTCGATGCTGGCGATGTTCCTGATTCCAATATCGTTGTCTTCCGTGTTCCTCGGAAAAACCTGAATCATCTGGTGAGCGAAGTTGCAAAGGAAGGGGTTCTCATCTCGTCGGCATTTAAGGGGGCACTCCGTGTTGTCTTCCACATGGATGTATCGATTGAAGAGACTGAGAGTGCTGCGCAAGTATTGGCGGAGGTTCTCAAGAGGGAGGAGGGTGAGTAATCTTTTCCACTAATCTCGTGTAACATCAGGCTCTACTACAGAGTTCTATTGGGGTACTCTTCACACGTATCCAAGTACATTTCCATGAAACTATTGCTATGCCTTACTACGCTGATCTTGAGTGGAGTGATCTCCACCACTTTCACGTGGGAGCTTACAGCACAAGAGATTTCCACCCCAATTGAAAACGACACCTCAGCTTCGACGGCAACAGATACACTCTTGGTAGCCGACACAATGCAGCCTCAGCTTCGCATGGGGGTTTTTAGTGGCCTTAGTTTCAGTAGTGCTCACGTAGAAGATATTCCTGTTGTCCCGCAGATCAAATCTGGTTTTCACGGTGGAATTCGAACAGAAATGGAGTTTGCCTATCCAGTATACTTCCTGTTCGAGATCGAGTATGCTCAGCGAGGAATCAACTCAGAGTATGAGACGGTGGGAGGAGCTACCCTTAAGGAGAGTTTTCAGTTCAATTATCTGAACTTTCCAATCCTTTTCAGACTCGGCATTCCTATTACATCCTCATTTGAAGTTACGGCAGGATTTGGAGCCGTACCAAGTGCGCTCCTCACTCGAACACAATCGATTAGATTTGAAGACTCCGACACCTCGATGAACATATCCGAAGGGTTAGAAGAGTTTGACTTTGGTTTAGAATATCGTTTCGGCTTAGAATATCACCTCAGTTCATACCACAGCTTGACCTTTGACGGACGATACCTGTACGGCCTCCAAAACTTGTTGATACTTGCTCCAACTGAACAAGATGACCGCGTCTGGAAGAACCGCAGCCTCTCCTTTTCGCTCGGTGTTATGTACCAACTACAACGTTCCGTTCGGTAGCGATACTCAATCCTTGACTCGATGTGTACGCGGATGACGCGGATCGGACAGGATATTCACAGATACTTCAGCTTTCCTCCCACGTAACGAAACGAGTCTCACGAGAATTTTCGTATCTCAATAGTCTCTACCTGCTATATTCACCTACACTTTTAACTTCCGTTTCTGAGCGGCTGAGCATTTTCTCTAAAGCATCTTTGAATCATATCTATGTCCACAGTTCTCTGTTTTTACCATTCTCCATGCAACGATGGGGCTTCTGCAGCTGCTGCACTAACGTATCGACTGCAAAAAATCGACCCGAACACAATTGTGGAGTGTCATCCAATGGGCTTCACAGTGGAGTGGAACGATCCCCTCGACGAACACTACCTGAAGAGTCTCGGCCACTCTCATGAGAAAGTGTCGGCAATCTATATCGTTGATATCAGCATTTCACCTGAGAAGTATCACCAAATTCTTGCCTTCTTGAAAGGTGCAGGAAGAATTGGGGAAGAAAAGCCTCGGACGATCTGCATCGACCACCACAGAACCGCATTAGATAATCTCGAAATTCTCCAAGAATACTGCGATGAAACGTTGATCGAGATCGGCCCAGGACTGAGTGGCGCAACCCTCGTCTGGAAATACTTCAACTCAATCGAAAACTCCACCGAAGGTCAACTACCAGTCCCAACAATGCTCCGCTATGTTGCCGATCAAGATGTCTGGGAGTGGAAGCTCCCCTTTTCAAAAGAGATTAACTCTGCATTGAATACACTTGATGGAGTGGCCGCAACGATGGTTGCCGAACTTGCGCGCAGTATCGAGGATGAGCAGAACTGGTTTGAGAAGCGCAAAAGTCAAGGGGAGGCAATTCAGTCGGTGATAGAGTCGCAGTTGCACAAGTCATACAGCCGAATCTTTGAGTGCGATGATCGAGATGGAACGGAGTACCGTGTGGTGAACGCAACGGAGAACGCTTCCGAGTTGGGTAACATGCTCTGTGAGGAGAGTAGTAAATCACCGAACGTGATTGCAGTCATCTACTCGATACAAAAGAACTGGAGTGTGAAGGTATCGCTCCGATCGATCCCCGGCGGAAAGATCAACGCCCGCCAAGTTGCCGAACGCTTCGGTGGGGGAGGACACGACCATGCAGCAGGTTGTAGATTCCCTGACATGATGGCATTCGACAAAGGACTTGAAGAATTACTTGGGGTCGACGTAAAGCTTATTGTTGACCCGGCTCAAGCGGGGTAGCTTCTTCTGGTGGGAAGAGTAGAATTTGTCTTGCGATCTGAATGCCAAGCCTCAACGAACTTTCGCGGAAGGAGAGTCCGTTGAATGGATCACTCACCGGAAAGTAATACCTCATTTGAGGTCGCAGAATAAAAGAAGTACCGGCAGGGAGTTGAGTAGCAAGACCGAAAGTCAACCCGACACTATTCTTGTCGCCAGACATGCCCATGGTTCCCGTTCCATACACTCGTTGCTGTCCACCGGTAGTAAACTTTGCGTTGATAGGCTCAACAATTTCTTCGTGAAGAGTATAGCCATCCTCAAGGTTCACTCCAACGAAGCCTCCTACTCCAACTTCAATGGGAAGAGTTAATGGCTTGAACCAGATTCCAAGTTCACCTTGAACAACCTTTCTATCAAGAGTGATAATGTGGTCAGTCAGTGCTTGACTCAGTGAGCCATCTGGCATCCGTATTTCAGCCGGATCAACACACCCAAATCGCATTGTACCGGCATAGTTAGCATACGAGACTGCCAGTTCAGTCCGAAATCTCGAACTAAGGTAGTAGCTAAAAGTCCCGGTAAAGGCAAGACCTTTGCCACTTCCTTCCTGGAAAGTTCCACATGCTGAAGATAACGCAGGGTCTCCACTTAACGTCACTGCGTCCAGATCCCCCGAAAGGGTCTGAAAACCATAGTTGATAACAAGACCAAACTCAGCATCGTATAAATAATCCTCCTCGTCAATCTCCACTTGAGCGAAGAGAGGGGAGAGGATGCCAAGGGCAACCAGCAACGTTAACGACATCGATACAAGAACTTTCCCTTGCAAACTATATCGGTTGAAGAATGAACGCATCTCTACTTCCTCACGATAAATGGTTCTACAAGGCGTTGCAGGCCGATTTCCAAACTGATAGTGTACTGTCCAGAAGGTAACTCCGTGATCTCAAGTTCAGTTTGACGTCTCCCAGGTGGGAGAACTTCGTCAAGCAGAGTCCGAACGAGAACTCCACGAGCATCAAACAAGGACAATCTCGTTCTGTCGCTGAACGGAAGTTCATACTCGATAACGGCTCGGTCAGATACAGGGTTTGGTGAAACCGGCTTCAGCGACAGTTCCCCGGTAATGTGAAGCAAACGTCCGTGTGCGTCGCAGTAATCTTCTAAGAAGAACTCGCCATCTGTGGCTACAATTGTTCCTTCAGGATTGAGGGCAATTGGTTCAATATCCAATGGAGTACTAATCTCATCACCACGGAGAACTAACGCCTCAACAGTTAGGAGCGTGTCAACAAACTGGTTGATTTCACCCGGTAGAATTGTCTTCTCTGTTCTCTTGATTGTGAGCGTAAGCTTTCCTGAGTCGGCATCGTAGGCCGATTCGGCCAACTCGAACCACTCCTGAGCCTTCGATGAAATGCGTATATCGCGTAAATCGAGAAGATTTTTAGCAGCCCTCAGGTTAAATGAGAAATTCTCAATGCCTTCAAGCCGCGTCGCCTCAATCATCACAGGAAGCCGAACAGTTTCACCCCACCGCCCAATAACATTACCTCCACGAAGCCGAATGTCAGGTTTCGGACAATCGACTGCCGCCGCACTGACCGGAATGCGTATCTCGCGCCGACATGGTGAGGAGAGTTGGAGAACAAGTTCTCCGTTGTAGAAAGATTCTGACTCAGGCTTTACCTGAAGAAGTATCGAGTCAATTCCATTTGCAGGGAGAAATGTTGGAACTGATCTACCAAACGAAAACTGACTATCACCTGTTAACGTGATTGACTCGATAGAAACAGCCTCAGGTAAAAGGTTCTCGAGCATCACAGCTAAAGAGACCGTATCTGCAACGCAGACAAGGTCAAAGTCAATCTTCTCCGGGAACCTTACTTCATCCTCAAAAAAGGCAACATTAATGCTGAGAGATTTCTTGGAAGGGCAAACTCGGGACTCCATTTCAAGGAGAAGCTCTGCTGATCCTGCAACGTTCCGCTCAACGTGGACATCCACGACAGCCGAAGACTTTGGCTCTACGATTAAGGGGAGTGAAGATGTGATTGTGAGCGAAGTCGGATCAAGTGATAGAAGATCGAGTGTGTCGGTAAGGTTGCCACTGTTGTGAATAACAATCTGCGTGTCAATTGCTGAGCGACAGGAGTAGAGCGAAGGGAGGTTCAGGCTTGTAATCTCATCCCCCGTTCTCGAATCGCTGAACGTTGAGTTTGTAAGAAGTCTACGACCCGATACTTGCACCGTGACTGTCTCAAGTTTCCCTGAAGCAGAACGAACAAAGAACGTAAGGCTCTCCTGAATGTCACCTGAAATTAATCCTTCGATGTATAGCGTTACTTCAAGTGAGTCTTGTGTAGCAATTGAAGCAGGGAATGCTTGAACCGTCTCCACGCGAAGTGAAAACTGGTCTGAAGAAACTAATGAATCGACCTCGATTGTCTCGTCACTCCCATTGTAGAGATAGAACGACTTTGCCACGACTGCATCGCAAAGAATGTCCCCAACATCAATATCACCCGACACATATGGTCCGCCAGCAACGCCATTCCACTGTACTGGTATTCTCAAAGTCTCATTGCAGTAGCCAACACCGAAGATTTTGATTGTGTCCCGACCGAAGCCGACTGATGTCGGCGTTACTGATACGGTGAGTTGTAAACTGGCGTTCCCTACAAGGAGCTCTGCCGAGCTACCGGGATTGGTTACAGTAAGGTCAGGATGCCCAACCCGACTGAGAGTTACGTTCACATCCTCGCTACTACGATTCCAGAGGTCGACCTGTCCAACACGTGTTCTTCCGAGAGGCACTTGCCCTAAATCAATTTCACTTGGATCAATCTCAAGTGCTGGAGCATAGATTTCACCTACAACTTTGACCGTATCAACCCGACCACACGGCTCATACTGTATGAACACAAAGCCGTTGAATCGACCTGGCTCGTCCCCTCTAAAACTGAAATACAACGAGTCTGAAGCACTTGCAGCTATCGTTGAGGGCAACTTAATCAGTGCAAACGTTCCACTGGAAGTCTCAAAAGTAATAGCACCGACCTGAGCATCTGCCTCACCAACATTCTCAAGAGAGATACCTGAAATAGCGAGATCATCGGGGCAGAGAAGCCCGAGATCAATTTGTGAGGGGGAGGTTAAAAGTTCAGGGCCAACAACATTCCCTTCCAATCGAACTGTGTCGATCGTGTTGTCTTTTCTGAAAAGAAGAAGAAGAGCCGCGGAAGTTCCTCGTGAAGAGCCTCCTTGAAACGTAATTGATAGTCCCTCTTTTCCACTTGGTGGAATCGTAAGGGGGAGTGGGGAAGAGGTTGAATAACTGAATCGATCACCTCCACTCCCTTCAAGGCGAATCGAGTCAATCTGAAGATCTGCATTACCACTGTTCTCAAGCGTAACATTGTCGGCAACAAGTTCACCACAAACTACACGGTAGGTGAGGGTTGAGGGAAGAACGAGATCTCCCTCAACAGCTTGATAGCAGACCGTGATGAACCGCTCTCTGTCACACGGCTGCGAAAGAACTCGGAATCGGCGACATCGTGCAATTGTGTCGTTGGCTGTCCCTGTGAACTCTATAGTAGCTGAATCCCCAGCACGCACCACAAAAGGCGTGACAAAACTTGTTTTGATGTTCGGGGCGGATCCCTCTCCAGTCACTTCTTCGATCCTCTGGCCAACCGTCCCACTATTCACTATCACCAACGATTTACGACTTACTTGGCCAGGTGCCCCCGATGGAATCACAATCGTTGTATCCTGTGTTGGTTGATACTCGAGATTGTGTTTGTACATCCGAACATCAAGTGTCCAAGTTGAATCTTGGAAGTCAGGATCGTTTGTGTAGAAGTAAAGCCTTGCTCCCATATCGCCGTAACTGACGACACGCCCCCTCAGAATAAACTTGTGAAAACCGAACGGAGCAATTGTCATCGGCAACTGAGGGTCGACAACTGAGAAGAACCCAAGGAAGTTGGCAACGGCAACACTATCAATCTGGAGCGTGGCATCACCGTTGTTGGTGATCGTAATCGTATCGAAGGCTTCGTTATCGCAGGTAAGGGTATCGAATCGATGGAGGCGGTCTCCAACGATTCTCGGACGAACGCCTCTCCCTTTTAAGTAGACAACCAGCGGATTGGTAAGTCCTTGAAGTGTAAACTCAAGTCGTGCAGTCTTTACGCCGAGCGTTAACGGACTGAACCGAACTCGAGTAGCTGAGGAGCCACATCCCGGCACAGGTTGCGGCACTGTGAGTGCATCCGGCGATGAGAAGTCACCAACGTTTGCTCCGAGGATAGCGCGCGAGGTGATAGAGCCGGCATTTCCGATGGCCGTAATCACGGCGAGTGAATCGCCGCGCGTTGATCCGATAATTACATCTCCAAAGTCGATTGTATCGGGAGCAGAGACAAA
>JBFWSB010000103.1:0-12028 GCA_050248595.1 Kapaibacterium sp. (SeqCode) | reverse complement strand
GCAGTGGGTGATAAGCATCTCACAACCTCTCCAGCCACAACGCCAACAAGTGCTGGTGAGCGAAACATTTCCAACAAGTGAGCTTGAGAAACTTAGTCGTTCTGGGTGGAGCGTTACGTCGATGGCTTGGGGTGATTCGCAGTGGGTGATTATGGTGACGGAAAAGACTGGATATAAAGGTCAGCAATTCCTCAGTAGCAGTACGTTCCCTGTGGAGGAGGTAACCAAAGCCCAAAGCAATGGATATCGGGTAACCAGTATGGAGCGAGGAGAGGGGAAATGGCATGTGGTGTTGACCAAGGGAACCGGTTGGGGAGAACAGCAGATTTTTGTTGGAGCGAACTATCCGACAAAGGAGATCGACCAAGCGTGGGATCGGGGCTATCATATCACTGCTCTCAGTTGGTCCGCCTCTTCCACACTTCCCACAATGGCTTTCGACAACCTGAAGATCGAATCGCGACTTGAGCGGGTTGCTGATCTGACCTCTGGACTTTGGTACGATGAGTTCATCAAGAATAATGCAGGGACGGAATATGGTTTCGTTGCAGTGCAGCGGATGGCTGGCTACTATGTAGCCAATCGCCAGTGGAGTCAGGCTGTTGATGTCTACAATCGATACCAGTCCTACTTCCCCGACATGAAAAGTCGGTTCGACAAAATTATCACGATCCTGAATGCCGACGATTCCTCGAAGATTACTAATCTCGGTTCTACTATCAACACTCGTGCTGGCGAGTTTATGCCCTTAACCTCAACGAACGACCGTTCACTCTACTTTACCGGGATGAACCGTGTTGGTGGGCAAGGAGGAGAGGATATTTTCATTGCGACAAAAGAGGGGGGACTGTGGAATACAGCGAAGGCAATTCCGGGGACTATCAATACTGCAAACCATGAGTTCGGGACTTCGGTTGCCGCCGATGAGACCAAACTTGTCCTCTTCGCTTCTCGCCAAGATGGGATGGGGAATGGAGACCTCTACTACTCAGATAAGGAGCGGGGGAGCTTCGGCCCATTGACCCCCTTCCCAAAGCCTATCAACTCCGAATACTGGGACTGCGACGGATTCCTCACAAGTGATGGGAAGGCGATGATCTTCTCAAGTGATCGTCCCGGTGGCATTGGGCCTTACCAGAAAAAAGATGTTCTCTACCGTGGAGAGCGGTGGGGGAATGTTGATATATGGGTCAGCGTAAAGAATGATACGGGATGGAGTGAGCCAATCAACCTTGGCCCTTCTATTAACACTCCCTGGGCTGAACGAAGCCCGTTCCTCCACCCAGATGGACGAACCCTCTACTTCTGTTCAAGTGGACATCCGGGTCTCGGCAAGCTCGACATCTTTGTCTCCAAACGACTTCGCGAAGACTCGTGGACAGGGTGGAGCGAGCCAGTGAACCTCGGGAGAGCGATCAACGGTGTGGGATCTGACTGGGGATACCGAGTGAACACTGCCGGAACAACCGCCTACTTTGCTGCCGAGAATCTACCCGGTAGCTATGGCCTAAGTGACATATACGCACACGAGCTTCCGCAGGCTCTTCGTCCGCTGCAAGTTGCCACGATTCGTGGAACCGTAACCAACGAGAAGGGTGCTCCATTGCAGGCGCAGATTAAGTGGGAAGACCTTAGCACCAGCAAAGTTGTTGGAGAACTTCGTTCCGATGCAGAGAGTGGGGAGTTCTTTATCACGCTTCCACTTGGAAAGAACTATGGGTACTATGCCGACAAAGAAGGCTACTATCCTGTAGCCCGTAGCATTGATTTACGCGACACAGAGAATGGTGTCGACATCGAAGTCAACATTGTGTTAACGCCAATCGAGCAGATTGCTGAGGAGGGGGCTTCCATCCGACTGAACAATATCTTCTTCGACGTGAACAAGGCAACGTTGAAAGAAGAATCTAAAGCAGAGTTGGATAGATTTGCCAAGTTGTTGGAGCGGTTCCCGAACGGCAGAATTGAAATATCGGGACATACTGACAGTACAGCATCTGCCTCGTATAATAAAGACCTCTCGCAACGCCGTGCTCAGTCGGTTGTTGATTACTTAGTCTCGAAAGGCTTCTCTCGAAAGAACTTTAGGGCTGTCGGCTACGGCGAAGAGAAGCCGGTTGCAGACAACGGCACAGAGGTAGGCCGGGCATTGAACCGGCGCGTTGAGTTCCGGTTCCTGAAGAAAGAGGAACTGTAGTCCGTAGCAATAACCGAGGCGTTGAACTGATCGTAGTTCGATTCAGATTTATGCAAGGAAGAGAGCCTGCCTGATCGGTAGGCTTTTCTGTATTAGTGAATATCCTGTTTATCGCAGTTGCAAGAATAGTTGTTGAAGATGATTCTGCCACCACAACCAGAACAACTCAAGTTGAGCGAGATATTCTTCTCAATTCAAGGGGAAGGATTGCGCGCCGGGATGCCCTGCACCTTTGTGCGATTGCATGGCTGTGGGCTACGCTGCTCTTGGTGTGATACACCCTATGCCTTGAGCCATCGTGATGGAGGGGAGTGGAAAAGTTTTGATGAGATACGGCGTGAGATTGAGAGCTATCCCTCCCGCTTCGTGGAGTTCACCGGTGGTGAGCCGTTAGAACAACCGGAAGTGCACCAATTGATTCGGCAGCTTCTCGACGATGGCTACACAGTTGCTGTGGAGACTGGCGGACACGTTGACATCAGTGACTGCGATCCACGTTTGATTCGGATTCTCGACTTGAAAGCTCCCGGCTCCGGCATGACAAAGCGAAACCGATATGAGAATATCGAACATTTGAGCGACCGTGACGAGATCAAGTTCGTCTGTGCATCACTCGACGACTATGAGTGGGCGAAGGAACTGATTCAGCAACACAATCTGACCGACCGTGTCGCCGCCGTTTTGATCTCCCCTGTCTTCGGCAAGGTAGAACCACTGCAATTAGTTCAAGCAATTCTTCGCGATGGCCTGAACGTTCGCTTCCAGCTTCAACTACACAAGTTCATCTGGGAACCAGACGCGCGCGGGGTGTAATACCAAATTCAATTGGAGAGGAGGTCTAACTGCGTATCTATGGGCGGATGTCACTCAGAATGAAGCGAAGCAGAATGACAAGAGTTCTCGGGATCCAACAACCTGTTGTGAAGGTTGAGCTGTTGAGACCGCCGTTGACATGGTTCCATACTTATCTCTCGTCTACACGTTCCCCAAACATCAAATCGTCATCCCCTCACTCTTTCGGCTTGTTCAGCTCCTCCATTCCCTGTATACTCACACTCTGAAGAAGAGGTGACCTGTAACAGAGACCCTCTGTGAGGGGTAGTAGAGGGGACTTGGTAGGATAAGAGGTAAGATATTTTCTCTGATACCGTTCACTGACCAGAAACGATTCACTTAGACTATGACATCAAGAATTCTTGAAACAACCATTCCGATGAAAAAACTCTTCTCTATCGGAATCCTCTCTTCTTTCCTGATTCTTATCGGTGGATGTAATAGCCACTTGCCACCTGCACCGAGTGATGACCCGTTAGCAATTCCATTCGACCTGATCCTTCCGGTTAATCTTTCTGGTGCAGATTACTATGCAGTTGCTGGCGTGAAATCAGATGAACAAGTTTCGCAAGTAGGAGACTCGTTGGAGGAAGTGACTCTTCGAAAGTTCTATGCAGAGTTTCTCGCGGCAAATGGTGGGGCGGTAGACTTTGATGTGTTTATCAACACGACAAAACTTGCGAGGCATCGTGATGGGGATACGCTTCGGCTTCGCTCTACGTTCGACACAAGTGTTGTGAGTGGGGATCAAACGTGGCGTTTGCGTGAGCCGGGAGAGGATCGGTTCGATATAGGTCGTTTTATTTTGCCTACAGTTAGTCTGCTCGATACAATCGGTCCGTTTAACGGACTGCGAGAGACAAAGGGAACAATCCGCTCCGATACTGCACTGAGGATATTCTGGCAGCCGGGGGCAACGGGAGGGAATATGAAAATCGAGTGGCGCGCTCCGGGAGCAACGGTTGTGCGAGATGCCCTTGACTTTGCTGGAAGCTATGAGATACCAGCCGAAGTGATGGAGAATCTCAGGGGACCTGGAACTGTAATCCTTACTCGATACAAGTCGATCTCTGAGCAGATTGACGGAGGAAAGACGATCATAGGTCTCCGGTTATCCCAACGAACATATCAGGTGATCGTGCAATGAGATTCTGCGCACTTGTTCTCGCTCTAACTCTCTCTCTCTGCTGCGTTGAAACGCTTCACGCAGGTGGAGGAGCGTGGGTGAGAACGGCGTCTGGATATTACTTCAAAGTAGGATTTACCTCCCTCACCGCTGAGAACGAGTATGGCTTCAAGGGTGAGGATCAACCTCTCTTTCGCGACACGCTCCGATTTGCTAACGGAGTTGTCGGCATCAGTAATATCACCCTCTACAGTGAGTATGGCCTCACCGATTGGTTGACAAGTGTGATCTCCACACAATACAGTGTGGTTGTCCGCGAGGCAGATATTATTGAGCGGGGGATGGAAGGATTGGTAGAGACCGAGTCGGCAAGTGGTTTAGGGGATATCTGGCTTGGTGGACGAGTGAATCTGCTCCCTAAAGATTGGAAGGTAGCTGGTGCGGCAACGTTGAGTTGGAAAATCCCAACCGGTTCCCCAAACAAGGAAGTTCCTCTCGGAACAGGTGTGCCCGACTACGAGGCTGCCCTCGCCTTCGGAACCGGATTCCCTGTGGGAGAAAAGAGGTTCGGTTATGCACAGCTCTCAGGGGGGTACAGACTTCGCAACAAGGTTGAAGATGAGTTCGTTTGGCAGGTTGAAGGGGGGATTAGCCTGTTGCCGACTTTGGCCCTTCAATCCACACTCGACGGAGTTTACTCTACAGCAGATTTCGGTGAGGCTGCGGAGGCTGCTGAAAACCCACTCATCTTCAGTCAACTTGTTGGCAATCAAACCTTTACACGCCTGAGTGGAGGCCTCCTCTATGCGCTCTCCGATGAGACAGAACTGAACCTTCTATACTCACGTACGCTTTCTGGATTGAACACGTTAGATGCCGGTGCACTATCTATTGGCGTAGCTTGGAAGAGGTAGTTGCGAAGTCCCCTACTTCTTCTGCAATTCCCAATTCAGTAAATTCACTCCATGAAAGTTCTGTCGCCATTTCTTGGTCTCTTCGTTCTTTTTTTTCCTCTCGTTGAGAGCACTACTGTTTCTGCTCAGATCGAACTTGGAGGTTACTTCTCTGCTGGTGGTGCGTTCACTTCAATCAACTCGTCGAACACAATTCTCCCAACTGTCGATGCCGGACTGATTGTGAACCGCCGGTTTCACTTTGCAGGAAGCATGTCTGCCTTAGTGCCGACAATTAAGGCGGACTCTCTTTCAATCGATGGGAGACAACTCTTTATCAACTTTTTCTACGCAGGGGGGAGAGCCGAGTACATCCACAATCCTGACGACTTCTTCCAGTATGGTGGTGGATTCCTCTTCGGAGGTGGAAGCCTCAGTTTCAGTCCGAGCAATCCACACCGCAACAATAGTGGTGACAGTGCAGAGCCGAGTTACGGATTCTCTCTCTTCGAGCCACACCTTAACGGACAACTACGCCTTGCCGAAGGGCTTCGACTTCACGCTCGACTTGGTTGGCGATTGACGTTCGGAGAAGATTCTGGTTCCGAACCTGCCGGAGAGTTAGGTGGTGCTACACTCTTTGCAGGGTTTAGATTCGGCTGGTTTGGAGAATAATATATGTGAGACCTATTCTTATTAATCATCATCACTAACGATCATCACCGTGAGTTCTTCTAATTCCCAACAGATCACATGTCCGGAGTGCCAGGCCTCTATTTCGGTTATTGCTGGGTATACGAATTGGTGCGACCAATGCAACTGGAACCTAAAGGCTCCAGAAGAAAATTTTCAAACGACGCTAACAGATAAGTTGAACAAACGCTACGGGGCTAACTACGAGCGTCGACTCTTCGAGAGTTTGGTGAACCATCGAGAACCGTTAGAGAGTGGGAGGCACGTATCTCGTATCGTTGCATATATACTTGCTGGAGCTGTTCACAGTACAACATTGGTCTTCGGCGCACTTGGAATCTTCTTTATCGTTCACTTCTGGCCGAATTTCATTTTCCTATTCTTCGGTATTCTCTCGCTTGCCATTGCTTGGGTAACGTTCCCAAGAATGGAGAAGAAGCCTAATAATGTGTTGGATCGGGAGAAGTACAAAACACTCTATGGAATAGTTGAGCGAATCGCTGCCGAACTTGGTTTGAAGAGTGTAGATGGTATTGTAGTTAATCATGAATTTAACGCCTCGTTCTATCGAGTTGGTTGGATAGGAAAGAACTACTTCGATGTAGGACTCCCCCTCTTCTCTATTTTGGATGTGTCAGAGAAGGTCGCGATTCTCGGACATGAAGTTGCTCACGGTGTCAATAAGGACTCACAGCGCTCTGTCTTCGTTGGCACAGCTCTAATGAGTCTCGAACGCTGGTATGAACTACTAATGCCCGAATCTCTTTTCAGTTCAGAGTCTGGTCTGTCAGGAGTTTTTATGCTCCCCATTAACCTCCTGATGATGGGAATCGCAAAAATTGTTCAGTCGTTGTACACTCTCCTGATTATGATACTCTTTCGCGACAAGCAGCGAGCAGAATACTTAGCAGACCTCCTCTCAACGCGAGTCTCTGGAAGTAGTGCGATGATTGCCGCACTCGAGAAGCTCTATGCAGGCAACGTTTTTGAGCTTGCCATGCAGCGGGTTACACTCGATAAAAAGAAGGATTTTGTGGAGGAACTCCGAAAGCTCGTGCACGAAATGCCATCGCGTGAGGTTGAGCGGTTGCGCCGCGTTGCTCGCCTTGAGGGAAACCGTATCGATGCAACGCATCCTCCTACCCCACTTCGCATTGCGTTTATAGAGTATCACCCTGCTGCTCCGGCAGTGAGGATTGATCGAACAGAAGAGGAGGCACTCGAAGCTGAATTCAATTCTCTCGTGCCGAAGATTCAAACAAAACTGATAGATGAGTATCGCGAGTATCTCTACGAGTTATAAGAGGTGGCATACCGTTTTATCGAGACCACACAATGCAAACATTGATCCTTCTCATATCATGTCTCTTGCTTTTCCTTCACTCTGCTTCAGCCGCAGTTCTTCTGCCAAGTGGAGGGGGAGAAGTTGATACGCTGGAGAGATCAAGTGAGGCGGATACCTCCAACATTAACCCGGCACGCCTCGCAATCGTTGCTGGACTTTCGGCTGGAGGTTTTGTGGTTGGGCACATCATCTTAAATAATCTTTGGTGGAAGGGGGAGCAAAGTCCCTTTCACTTTACATGGCGAGATGACTGGGTCTACGCGTTAGGAGCCGACAAACTTGGGCACTTCTACACTCCATACGTTGGAACGGATATCTACCGCCAGGCGTTCGAGTGGGGGGGGATGAGTCAGAGGGGGAGTCTTCACTGGGGGGCTGCATTGGCCTCCGGCTACACAACGTACATCGAGGTGCGGGATGGATTTTCAGAGGAGTGGGGGTTTAGCCTGTGGGATTTCATTGCGAATAATCTCGGCGTTGGCTGGCGAGTTGCGGAATATTATGAACCGTGGTTGCAGAACATTCGGTGGAAGGTCAGCTTCGATCCATCCGATGCCTACAAGAGTGGAGCCTACAGCGCAATCATCGACGACTATGAGAGCACATATCACTGGGGGAGCCTGAACGTGAACGAGATGTTGCCGCAAGAGTGGCAACGTTGGTGGCCTGACTGGATCAACATCGCAGTTGGGCACAGCGTGAAGGGGGTGCGAGCCTACGATGGCTCCGGTAATCATGAACTCTACCTGAGCCTCGATTGGAACACCGAAGGTCTTCCCGGCGACGGCTCCTTCTGGAACTGGCTGAAGCGTATTGCCAACTACTACCACCTCCCAGCCCCCGCCGTTCGAATTGCACCGAACGTTGTTTGGTATGGGTTGAAGTTGTGAGATGTACTTCCTGTGCTGATTAATCTATCGTTGTGACTTATAGGAGAACAAAACCATGAGACAATTAATACTTTTCCTGCTTCCTCTCCTCGTCCCCCTCACTCTCTGCGCTCAGGAAGAAATCTACCTTACTACGCTTACTGAGAAAGAGCTTCTTACTACCCTCTTCGAGACGACTTCATATTCTACGGAGACCGGGGGGAAGTGGAAGCCGGACCTTGAGGAGCGAATGAACATGCAGGTGTCGGATGATGACTATTGCTATACATCGCTCGATACGGTGCTTACTTGGAGTGCTGGGGAAGAGTTGGAGCAGGCAATTGCGATCTTCGCCACCTATACCTACTACGATGGAGTTCGGACTGATTGCCATGCCTGCGCTCCAGACATTGGGGTTGCGATCTTCATGAAAAGTTCAGCCGGATGGGAGTTGCGAAAATTCTACAAGAAGCTGCAAGAGCTGGGTGAGTGGGGTGTCGCTGGCGAATCTTCGATAGTGCAGATCGGGGAGGAACAGTACGCACTTCTGCTCTCCGGAACATATTCAGCGCAGGGCTACTTCTATGCTGGGTCGACATGGTACAATCTCTCTACGTGGGAAGGGGTATCAGAAATTTTTGGACTCGTGGAGGTTGATACCGGACCAGCCGGATGTGAAGAGGAGTGCGACGCAGAGTGGTGTGAGAGCTATCACGATATTGAGCGGACTGTAGAGGTGGTTCCAAACCCTGATCCAGAAAGTAATTATCAAGGGTATGATGACCTTATCGTCACAACGCGAGAGCGAACTTGTTATGGAGATGAGAGTATATCTACCGAGCGCTATCGGTACAACGGATCCAACTACCAGCGAATCTGCGAATAATCCTTGGTGACTCTTAGTGTCCTTGGTGGAGAAAATTTTTACCACCAAGAACACCAAGAAAGCACCAAGAGAAGATTACGATGTTGCTCCACCACATGAACTTCCGGCTCCGGCAGTGCAGCCGAAGCAGTGGTCAACGAAGACGATGCGGCGGTTCAGAATGCTTCCGGTATCCCAGTCGAAGATTGATTGTGGTGCTCCCTTCTCCAGCGGCATATCCTGCATCTGGTTGAAGTCGCAGTCACTCAACGTTCCGTCGTAGTTCACACTCACCATTGTTCTGCACATAATCCCTTCGGCAGCCGTCGGGTTAAATGCGTTTACCAGCTTGGTCATGTACTCTTCGTATCCACCCCGGCGTACTAAGTCACGCTTGAACCGATGGATTGGCATGTTCGTGATGG
Source organism: Kapaibacterium sp. (SeqCode) (assembly GCA_050248595.1). Taxonomy (GTDB): domain Bacteria; phylum Bacteroidota; class Ignavibacteria; order OLB7; family OLB7; genus JAGWAZ01. Next base: position 2,781 of record JBFWSB010000103.1, on the reverse strand, counting down.
TGTAGAGGTTGTTGAAGAGAATTCCAAACTTCTCACCAAGCTCTCGCTTGTAGTCTGCCTCCAACGAAGCCTGCGCCGCAGGAAGAAATGCACCGACCGGATTGTAGACTAAATTCAGGATCAGTCCGGTTCCCTCCTTTCCATAGCCGAGGTCATTCAAACGTTTCAGCCCATCTATTGACTTCTGAAAGACGCCACGCCCTCGTTGTTTATCGGTGAAGTATTCGGCATAGTAGGGGAGCGAGCAGATCACTTCACACTGATGTTCTGCAAAAAACTCAGGCAGATACTCTTTGCTCTCACCAGTTACTGGATTGCCGTCGAACTGCACGGTTAAGTTGTGCCGCACTAAGATGTGTTTGCCAAGTTTGCGTGCCTCAACTACCATCCAATCGAAGTGGTCGTTCAGTTCTGGTGCGCCGCCGGTGATGTCGAGCGTTTTGATTTCCGGGTGCGTAGCTAAAATCTCCACGATCTTCTCAGCTGTTCGCCGATCCATTGCCTCCGTCCGCTTTGGCCCGGCATCTACATGGCAGTGGAGACACGCTTGATTGCAGAGTTTTCCAACGTTGATCTGCAACGTCTCAATCGAGAGAGGCCTCAAGCCGAGTCCGGCTTCTTTTATATGCTTGTTGAAGTTGAAGCGAGGAAGCGATGCTGCTTCGCCGTTGGTACCTGTTAGCTCTTCAACACTCAGGTTATCTATTACTTTCAGATCCATAAAGAGAAAGAATTCAAAATGAAAAATTCAAGATTCAAAATTGTGTAGCTCTTCACTTTTTAATTTTGCCTTTTGAATTTTGAATTGATACTACGCTCCTACTTTGTCCAGTCCATTTAACATCTGCACTCCGTGCACGAGGGAAGCTCCACCACGCACGGCACTTGCAACGTGGACAGCTTCGGTCATCTGCGTTGGGTCGGCCCCTGACTCTAAACAACTCTGCGTGTAGGCATCGATGCAGTAGGGGCATTGAATTGTGTGAGCCACGGCGAGGCCAATCAACTGCTTCTCCCGCTTGGTGAGTGCCCCCTCGGTACTGGTTGCTGCGTTATACCACTCGAAAAACTTGTCGGCCAGCTCTTTCTGGTGCTTACCAATCTGACCAAAACGGTTCAAGTCCTTCGATTCATAGTAGTGTGCCATATATAAATAGTATAGAGATTGTTGAATGTTGTTGATAAACCGTAGGGGGCAAAAACCTTTGACCCTCTGGATAGATTTTGCCCACCCGATAAAAATCGAATACAGAAAGAAGAGAAGGTTGTTAAGAGTCGTTGAAACGTAGAAGCAAACTCTGTTGCCTTACGCTTCAATCTCCTAATCACTTAGAACTCAGTAATTATCGAGAAGCAATCCCCATGGAAGGGAAGGAGAGAGGAGGGGCTGTAAGAAAGATTCGAGTGCTCGCCTTGCGACGCGCGGAAGGGATGGTGAACCTTGTTATCTGTGTAAGGATAGTCGGGCAGAGTGCAATCCCGAGCAATTCAATCAGCTCTCGTTGTGCTGCTTGGGTATGCCACGAGTCATAGTCTGCACGAATCACTGGGAGGGAGACCGCCGAAAGTTGAGAGCAAAGTGCCTCGAAAAGTTGTGGCGTTTGCCAGGGAAGTTGAAGGAATGTTTGGTGTTTGAAGTGAGCACGGTCGAGCGCGATGAGAAACGCACCTCCATCGTAGGTTGGGGCTGCCGCAGTCCCCGCTCCAGATTTGAGAAGAGAGAAGCCAGTCTCAATATCTTCAGGCGTTATATCTGGAGAATCGTTGCCGATAACCACAATCTGTTTGTAGCCGAGAGTAAAGGTCGCTTCCACTGCCTGGGTAATCCGCTCGCCAAACGTTTTTCCCTTCTGCTTCAGCAGATAATCGGTTTCTACGCTACTTCCACTTCCATCGGTAGATAGCACAATGTCAACTCGATCACGCAGCGAAGAAAGCCGCGCACAAATTGCACGGTTGATCGCATTGTACCCAACTGAAGCATTGCCAAGACGAGGGAGGGGCTTAATTGCCCCTTCCAACTGTTCATCCCGAACGAAAAAGAGTATGGCTTGGTCTTGTCTCATCTGCCTTGAATATATCTCCGGCCTTGTGACGTTCCAAGACTATCAATCCTTTCTTTCAATCTGAGTGAATTCAAAAAAGATATTTCGTAGTAGGATGGAGCTGCCATCTTTTCTGTGGAGTCGAGACAGTGGTCTTTCCCACACTCACCTGTGGCGGTGGATGTTTTTTTCGGGAGAGAACAAAGAAAAAACGGCTCGCGTTGTAGACGCGAGCCGTTCGGTTCACTTGGGAGGAAGAGATGAATTCATGATTTACTCCACTACATTCACTCGCAAGGTCTGCCGCTCGGTTCCTGCTTCCACAACAACCAAGTATGATCCATTTTGCAAGCCAGCAAAGTCAAGCTGGAATGCTTTCTCTCCTGCTTCTACATTCCCTTGTTGTTGTGTGCGGAGAGTGCGACCAAGGTTGTCGACAATCTGAATCGAAACGTCGGAGCGTTCGTTCAGGTTCATCCGAACTGTGGCCTGATCCTTTGCAGGGTTTGGCCAAATTTGTGCGGCCAACGTTGACGCTTCCCAGTCTCTGACCGACGATGTCTGGAAGTTTGTCTCGTAGTACTCGCGGTGGAGTTTTGTGGCAAGTGCTTCAAGTTCGGGAAGTGTGGTTGCCTGTGCACCAGGACCTTTCTTCTCCAAAGTTCCGTCAGGAGTTACTCCTTCCAATACCGCGAAGGCAATTGCGAAGTGTGCTTTGTCGCCGGGAAGATCGGAA
>JBFWSB010000102.1:0-12061 GCA_050248595.1 Kapaibacterium sp. (SeqCode) | reverse complement strand
CCAATGGAACTGGAGGTGCTCTGCACGATCGTCTCTATCGTTCATTTTCCTATCCAGCAGCACTTGAGTATGGTGAAATGGGGCAAAATGCGATGAATGAGGGAAAGATTATCAAGTCAAATAACGTAATGCAAATCGGTAAGTACTACGGTAATGGTAAACATTATCTGAACTTCCAGTATAAAGATCCCAGTGCCGTTTGTAATACTGGAGATATTTTCAGCCCCGGTGATTTAATCCGTATTACAACAGATATGACCGATGATGAGTCAGGGGATACATATCAGTTGAGAATTGGTGATTTTCATGTTGAGCGTATAGCTGGTACTCGAGTGATAATTCAACCATACTCCACTTCGTTTTTCTGGTACTCCTGGCTTGGCTCGGAGTTCGGTTCAGCGGAAACAACAGTTTCTGAAGGTTCGACATCAAGCCCTCTTTCTATCGAAATTATTAAGAGTGGTAAGACGAATCAACTCAATGTGCCGCGAGCAGGCATTTCAACTTATAGTTCAAACTGAAAACAATGTGATTTAAAGACAGAAGACTTCTATTTAAAATTCAGCAAAGTAGAATTCTGAAATCAATAAAGCATATATCATCTAAACCTTCGAGAAGAGAATGAACCTCGCTCCTCAACAACCAATGGTACGCTATATCTTATCAGGAGTATTCTGCTGTTTATTGGCCAGTATCAGCTTTGTAGTTCCTGTTGTAGGGCAAGAGCGCCCAATTGAAGCTACGCGGAATGACCTTGTTGCAGAACTCAATCAATTCCTTGCAAATAACTCGAGCACGGTCAGCTCAACTGCTGTCCCATTCACTTACAATGGAACATTAGGATCAGGCACATCTGACGATCTTTATCTACTCGATCCCATTTTTGGTGTAAACGAAGATGGCTGTGATCCTGTAAGTTCACTCAATATTGACTTTGTGTTCTCCCAGAACCACTTCACAATGCGTCGGAATATGAATTCCTCAGGGACTTACACACCTGATAAACTGAGTAATGAACTAGTTGCAGACTTGAATGCGTGGCTTAACGCTGTATGGGCAATGGAACTGCAAGGGGTTCCAGAATTTGATGTGTACGGCTTTCAGTGCGGTACTTCAGACAATCGGTTCTATACGGAAGAGACTACAGATAACGAGGCAATTGAAGCGATTAAAGAGCTGACTGGCGAGAATGAGATGTTGGAGAAGTATTATTATATCAATGGAGATTTTTATAAAGGAAGCACCATCTTCAAGTTTGAAAAGACAGGTGTTACTCGCCACATACGATATATAACTGACCGAGGAGACGATACGGATCCGGAGTTGCAGGAGATTGTACGATATCTGGGAAATGCATACATAGAGATTGAGTTGCACGATGGCGATTCAGATCCTGAGTTTACGTTGGAACTGAAAATTCAGACCAGTCCCTACAGCACAGGCAATTGTGGAGTAAGTGTTTTTGATGATGCAGTTGCATGTCCTGGTAGATCCCATATCGATTATAATAACTCAGACATTGATATTATTATAGCACAGGTTGATCCAGATACTGACCTGCCTCCTCCTTCTATTTGTGAAGACTGTAATAACTGTCCGGGTTGCGTACAATGTAATGACGCAGATAATTCCATTTGTGAGTTCGGTTGGTTCTGGAACAGCGCAGCTGCACCGACATCAGGTGGTCCCTTTGATGGCGAAACGTTCGATGGCTCAACGTATGAAGCTGGCTATTTCAGAAATCCAGATAGTGCCAGCAAACGTCTCTTTAGGTACATAAGAGAGCATAGGGGTGAGTGGCGCTACAATGATGTGGGGCAGCTGTATGGGACTTCTCAGAATAGCCAGCTTCATGGTGTTCTGCAACTTGGCAGTTTTTATCTTTCCTCACAGGGGGAATTGATGTTTGTTCGATACAAGAGTGGTTGTTGTGATTTTAGGGAAACATCGCTTGGGATGATTGCTGATGACTTCGATTATTCAGACGAAATATGTGAAGTCACCTATTGTAAGGGGGGGGAGTTCTTTCTGGATAATAAGTACAAGATGCTCTACTATGCGGCACCGAGCATAGGATGCACTTCTTGTGCAGAGTGGCCAGTATCTCCTCCAATCTCTTGCACGAACTGTGTTAGTCTTCCTGTCCTTTGTATACAATTTTGTGATAGTGCGGAGACTTCTTCCCCCACAGTGGCTGGGGTTGTGAGCACAAATGCACGTTCGTTTAGTGACAGAACGGCTCTCGTTGATGAGGCTGAATATTGGGGATCTCCCAAAATTTCCCCTTACCCATGGTTTAATACCAACAATTATGAACGAGGGATTCGTGGCAAGTGGCGTCCCTCCAGAGAATTTGTTTTCCGTACCAATGCAATTGGTGGAACAGGCCTTTTCCCGACGGCACTTGTTACTGACCTTGCGACTCCACCACTCCCTATAGTTGCCATTGCCGATGAGCGTAACTACAATGATGCCGGAACTTATTCTCTGAATATGTTTAACTGGGAGTCCCTCGACAAGAACTCTGAAAATAGCTGGCTAAATCCCACTCGCGTTGTTCGCTACTCCCAAAATGGTGAACCAGTTGAAGAAATCGACATCCTTGGTATTCCGAGCACTGCTCACTTTGGATATGGGGAACAAGTCCCTACTCTGGTGGCAAAGAATGCGAGCTATAACTCCGTTCTCTTCGAATCATTTGAAGATGGGAAAGGAAACGATTGGAGAGAAGCTCACTCAGGTGATTATAGTTTGCGTGTGGACACTGATGAGTGGGATACAGATAGTCCAATCATTGGTAGCTTTACTGTCGATGAGTACTCTATTTATAATAATGCAGTGGGTGATCTTGCCAATCAGAGTGGATTGCTCATTCGATTTTGGGCAAAACCTTTTTTTGACCCTCGTGATCCATTAGTATATCCAACTGGTGGGGAAACGATTTCACCGGTAGAGTTAAAATTAGAGTGGGATGGAAACCAAGAAGAACTTCTAACCCCATCAACTATTAAATTTATTGCCAAGACAGGTGATTGGGGGCTTTTTGAAGCACGTGTATATGGACTTACAATTGATGATCTTGATGATGGTCAAGGAAACCCAAAAAAGATTGATATAAAGGTCAAAAGTGTCTATGATGTTGATTTTAATGGTGTATATGACAAGGTTTGGATCGATGATGTGCGGATGCAGCCAGTAAAGTCAGAAATGGTCTGCTATGTCTACGACGCCGATAATCTAAGACAGGTTGCTCAATTTGACGACCAGCACTTTGGTCTCTTCTTCCAATATAATGGCAGGGGGCAACTTATCCGTCGCCAGCGTGAGACTGAGCGTGGAATCAAAACCGTGGAGGAAGCAGAGTATAATACTCCGTTGATCACACGTAATTATGGAAGCTCGGCAATAACATATTCTATACCTCAAGGGAATGGGGGTGGATCGAGAACATCGGATGTTAGCGGTGCTGGATCAACGTTTGAACTGTTGAACGTGGAGCTTGGCTTAGAAGATCAACGGCTGAAAATTTTGGGTACTAATCCGAATGAACTTGCCAGTGAGCTAAGCAAGTGGGAAGACGTTCTTTCCCTGCCATCTCTTCAAAACGTTGATTTGCCCGATGTTGCAAAGCTTCAGAAGCTCGATGAGTTAGACAAGATTACGGGTGAGATCGATAGTTTAGAACGTGTCGATCTTGGTGAATTGGCCGATGAAGCAGAACCGGATATCTATCAGAACTCACTGGAAGTAGCTCAAGAGAAACGAGCAAGACTTCTTTCCAGCCTTGGATTATCTGAAGAGGAAGCAAAGAACATCTTGGCTTCCATAAAAAATGTCAGGAGTAATCTTCACTCTGCCCCAACAACAGATCAAGAAGAAACAAAAAAAGCAGAGTAATGAACAACAGATACCTCTCTCTCAGTCTCCTAACGTCCGTGGTGCTCATAGGAATAGCGATGCCTATCTGGTCACAACCGACCTCGTCGAAACTTCGGCTGCTCAGTCCGCAAGGGGGTGAGTCGTTTCAGCCGGGAGATACGGTGGTTATTATGTGGACTGGTACATGGAATCTGACGAGTAAAAACAATGAGGATAGTGTTCGCATTGATCTTTCTGTCGATAATGGCAAGACGTGGCAGAGAATTGTAGAGAAGTTAGTGAAGCCTTATACGTTCTATGATACAACCTATCAGTGGATTGTGCCACGGTTCGCCTGCGATGAGTGCAAAATTAGAGTTGTCCAGACTGCAGGGAATTTGGGAGCGGGAGATATGATCGCACAAAAGAGTATACCTGAGATAGGTTCTACTTCCGATATACTCAATGCAGTTTTCAGTGATTATGACTCTCTGTTAGTATTGAACTTGCGTGATACGCTTATGGTAATAGATCCATGGCACGATTATGATGTAAAGATACTTCCAATGATCAATCCCGAAAGCTCAGTCGAGTTTGGAGATATTCAGTTCGGATTGCGAGACTCGGTAATTATAGCGGGTGTTGCCCCAAAGGGGGTGGGGGGGGATACCGGGTATGTGCACATGTGGAGTTCCGTGACAGGAGAACTGCTTCACCAATATCCGTATCGACCAGGTATAGGGGATGATCGCGTGCTTTCTCCTGTCACAGCCTCAATGAGTCCAGATGGAAGTAACCTCTTAATTGCAGGAGGAACAGCCGTGATCTGGGATGTTCAAAAGAGTCAGAAGATATCGAACCTACAAAACGCTTATTGCACTGGTGCTCAGTATAGTCCTGATGGCAAACTGTTCGTGTTAGGTTCTGATTACGCTATCACTCTTTGGGATTCAGATTCTCAGCAAATCCGGTGGGTTTATGGAGCCAATGCTGGTGTTGTCCAGTTTTCAGGTGATGGACAATATATTCTAACGCTTCCATATAAAGATTTGAGCACACCCCCAACCAAAGAATCTTGCCGGTTGCTCAATGTTGAGAGAGGTGACACAGTTTTCATACTTCCACTTCGAAACGTTAATGCTGCTGATCGATATGCCCGGTTGACCAAGCAGTCAACACGATTTCAGTTTGCGGATTACTTCTACGACTATCGTAATTTGAACTATTACTATCGTCCTCTTACAGGCATAACAACAACAACGAAAAGATTCTTCGCCCTTACTCCAACAGGCTCAATTGTCGCTGACGTTTCCAAGACGGGAACAATTACTCTGTGGGATATTACCAGACAACCTGCGGACACGCTCGACATCCCCTTCGCTATTGCTGGACAGCTTCCTATTGCGGTTAACCAGTTCCTCGGTTCCGTTGAAGTCGGGAAGTCGAACGATACGTTAATTCAAGCATTCCTTGTCAACGGAAGCAAGAATGATATTCAAGTGCAGGATTTTAGCATTGTCTCAGGGGATGTGAATGACTTTGCCATAACCTCTGGAGATACTCCCTTTACTCTTCCTTCTGGTCAATCGGCTTCAATAGGCGTTCGTTTCTCCCCCTCAGATACCGGAGTTCGCTCAGCGGTCGTTGAAGTCAATACCGAGTACGGTCCTGTTACTGCAGAATTTTTCGGGGTTGGAAAGAAGAGAACAACAACGGTGGAAGAGGAGAGGCGTGATGATCGTCGCTCTACTCAGCTATCGATGTCAGTTCATCCAAACCCTGCCTCTGATAACGTTACCATCCTCTACTCAACTGCTCAGACAGGTAGGCTGGAATTGCTCCTGTTCGATATAACTGGAAGAGAGTTGGATCATATAGAGGTAGGGGAGGAGAGATCAGGCAGAGGACGAGTTGAATACGACACGCAAGAGTTGTTACCGGGAACCTACCGGCTTGAGCTTCGAGCTGCAAACGCGGCGGTTGGCCGGACGCTCATTATTGTCAGGTAACCATTAATCGATCAAACTTTTTGCAAAGGAATTCGCATTTGCTCATCTGCTTTCATGCGTTACATAGAGATCACCATCTTATAAAGAGAATCACACTACAATGAAAATCAAGCAGACCATCCTACTATTTACTGCAATCCTAAGTGGAGCGGTGTTTTTTCTGATTCTTGTGGGCATTCACCCCTGGGCAAAAGCTCAAGATGGTGGTTCAAGGAACGATGCCGATACGGTCTCTGCAGTGCTGAAAGATAATGTTGGTCGGCAAGACTGTAAAGCTCGTGTTATGGAGAACTACGCGATGCTCAGTCAGCCGCCGGGAGAGGATTCAGTACTCACGTTTCAAACTGTTGTTGATGCTGAACTGGTCGACACGACATTTGGAGCTGCATCAGTAAGCACGTTCAAGGTTACTATGAACAGCAGGCGCATTCAAATGGAGAGCAAAGACTTCACAATGATTCGTGATACGAGTATGTTATTGTTGACTCTCCCGTCGTTACAGACGATTTACCTCTACAAACTACAAGGGGAAGAAGATGACCACGACCCCGTAGCAGAGATGACCGAATTCCTAACCGCCAGAGATGAACTGTTCGCTGCATGTAGTGTAGTGGACTGTGCATTAGAAAAGGATACGGACGGCTCAGAATATCAGAAAGTGATTCTCTCACCTGATCCACAGACACGGCGTATTTCGGGTGTTAAAGAGTTTACCGTGTGGCTCGATACAGAGAAGAAAATCGTTCATCGAGTAAAACTGGTTCCCTTTTACCCAGCGGAATATCGCCAGATTACTTGGACGTTTGAAAACCTCCATCGATCCTTACCACCAACAGGCTTCACTCAGCCAGTTGAAACCCACGTACTTGCTGATAATGGTCGTCTCAAGAGCGACTATGCTGGATATACCCTCGAGGATAATCGTCTCACAACTCAGTAATCAATGCAAACCCTATAATCCCAGAGAATCATGGTTCAGCATCACCAAAACCTGACATCCACTCCTCTCAATCGTAATTCTGAGAGTGCATTGATGAGCCAACACCCAACAAGGAATGATCGGCTTCGATCAACGAGGCAAAGAGTTCATCGACTCTTCTTTCTGATGTTGTTATCTCTTGCTCTCCCAGCAAGCCTTAGCGCACAACAGACTGATCGTTGGCTCCCAGACGAGCAGGTTGATCCGGATAACAACGGATCCGATAGTCTGTTCACATCAGCGTTGATTTCAACACAAAACAGAGTTACTGAAATCGTCTTCACTCGGGTGAATGGTGCCTGGAATAAATCGACTGATAATCTTGTGCTCAATGAGGATGAATCATGTGTTGACTGTAAGGATGAACCTACATTAAAACGGGCGAAAATACAGGCAGTGTTGCAGGTTGGTGATGACTATAATTACGGACGAGACAATTTCGACATCTCGGTTGATCTAAATATTCAGGGCTGGGGAGGGACAGTTGCGAGTCCATCTTCAACAGGATACTCGGCATATACACCGAGACTGAATGTTGTAGGAAATACAAGCGCAGTTCCAGAGCAATATGAACCTGAAGCTCGTTGGGTGATTGACTTTACCGCTCGCCATAAAGCAGGTGGTGGCTTGATCGACTTCATTGCCGTTACTCCAACCTTTACTCCCTCACCCCCAGCGGCTACAGGAAATCCTGTGTGGGGAAATGTTGCGCAGACTGACCTGAAATTGATTGTTCGTGTTATTGAAGAATTTGAGTTTGAGGTTGTGAACAGCACGACCGCAACAGATCCAGTGATTGACATTCTGGATACCCGCGATGAGAGCGGGAATATTACGACCACATCAGATAGAATCGATGGTAGTGCTGGTCCAGTAAATTTTGAATGGCAACTCTACAGAGATACAGAAGTTCAGTGTGCGGATAGCATACCTGCCTTCGAGTTTCAGTTGCTGAGGTTATTCAACCGCGATCCGGCAAAAGTTGATCCGGCTACGCTCGACGAGGAAGATATCACTGCTGTCGTCGATTGGTCGCAGGCAATGAGTGTTATCGTTGATGGAGATGGTGAAGGGGAAGCAAGTGATCCTGTCAATCGACGCTGGAAACTTAGCCTTACCTTAGCGGAGGGGACTGGTTGGTATGCGTGGAGAGTACGTCCAATTGGATCAAAGTTTGAAGGAGGGATAGCTGATAGCCGCAACTGGGGAGTCTGGACTCCTCACATAGAAGGAAGTCAACTGTTTGCGAAGAGAGGGGAGATAGAGATTGCCTCGGCCACCGACCGTACAACAATAATAGATGGGAATCTGGTTGTTGACACCGACAAAGAACAAAGCCTCTTCTTCTATCAGCAATTTGATGAAGAACGGAATTGGATATACTCACGGGTCTTCAGTGAGGGGGAGGACTTTGAGACAAAGATTGGAGAACGAATTCAATATGCTGGTAATCTCCTTCAGGCAACGCAGACTCAAGCTCGCGTTGCAAGTAAAGATAAGACCTTTGTTGTAGCCGAAACTGTTCTCGATTATAGTGGGCGTCCTGCCGTGCAGACTCTTGGAGTACCGATTCAGAACAAAGATGGCTTCGGTTATCTCACAGATTTTGTTCAAAGCACACTATCTGGTGATTCACCTCGCTATCGGGAGCGGGATTTTGATGAAGATAATACCTTTACTGATCCGTTGCCTGTCGACGTTGGAGCTGGTACGAACTTTTCCTACTACTCAAACCTGAATTCAAATCTGCGAGTGCCTACTGCCGATGGATATCCCTTTACTCGTGTTATCTATACTCGTGATGGAACCGATCGTGTTCGGGAGCAAGGGGGTGTCGGTGCAGTTCATCGTATCGGAGGAGGGGCAGAGAATTCTGTCCGTACAGTACGGGCGATGTTTGGCTCGGCTGCGGATCAAGAGTTAATCTGGCTCTTCGGAGACGAAGCGCCTGACCGACGTACAGTGCGTAAAGTAGTCACGACCGATGCAAACAACGTTTCAAGCGTTAGTTGGATCAATAAAGCTGGACAGACGATTGCCACAGCACTTGCGCGCGATGTATCGGCAACCTCTCTCTCTCCTCTTGATGAAGAAACTGAACCCCATTTCCCAACCAGTCAGTTTGTCGAAGAGATTACGAAATATGATGAAGTTCAACCCTATGGTTTGAGTGCCAGTACCGATCTGGTACTGGAAAGTGGTCGAGACATTGAGCTGAAGTATACCATTACCGCGAACACCTTCAATCTCGACTGCGCAGATCTCTGTCAGACATGTGACTATTTGGTCGAAATTTCAATCCAAGATCTGGAGTTTGCTGACCCAGAATACTCACCTAAACGCTGGACAATTCCCTTAGAATCATTGCCCTGCGGAGGAGAGGAGATGATTACGTGGCCAGATCCCGCAGTTCCAACCGTACCGATCCATCTCAATCCGGGACGTTATCGCATTGAGCGACGATTGATTGTCCGGAATACCGATCCGAATACGCTGCCACCGATTTCTACGAACGCAACATTTGGAAAAACGTATCTAACCGAACATTTGGAGAGGGTAAAGGACGAAGTAGAGCGTCAGTTGGGTGTACCGGAGCGTGTACAGGAGCTTATCAAAGCTTGTGAAGACGATCCAAACTGTGTGGCGCCGTCGACGTACGGCCCGTTAATTGAAGTATACGAGCGATTAGAGCGAGGTCATTTGTGGGGTGAACAGATTATCAATTCAGTTACCGTAAAAGGCCTCTATGATTGGCTCGACGAACAGGTAACGAACTTAGAGCCCGGGTTCACAAAGGTGGGAAATGATTATGTGATAACGACCGAGTGCTGCGAGATAAAAATTCCGATTGAGTCGTGTGGTGACTTAGGCTGTTCAGGGGGAACTCCAGATTTCGAGGCTTACTTCAAGGAGCGTTGGAGTGATGTCAACTTCGAAGGCTACAAAGATGGTGATGACAAGGTCTACAAGTTTGGCATCACGAATACTGAGGATTTCTTCTACAGTAAAGGAGCAAAGATATACCCAACGGATGGATGGGATGATGACGATGATGGAAGTGATCCGAGTGATCCTACGTATGATCCAAATGACCCAAACCAGACACCGAATATCTATCAGCTCGGCAATGGTGCTTTCAACGAGATGATTTCCAACATGTTAGCAGAGACTTCCGGAGGCAACTCAATCTGGACCTGTACGGAACTCTGGAATTGCTGGACGGGAGTCGTTAACGGCTGGGGTGTTCTCGCCACAAAAGATGGAACGGGGAATCCCGGTCCTGGTGGATCAAACATCAACAAAGACTTTAATCTTCTCGATTTCTTCCTACAGTGTACCGGGAAACGGTATCAGGGATATACAACTGATGCTTTCAGTGCAACCAATGGCTACTTATCGCACGCATATAAAGTGTTTGAATATGACCCACCAACAACTGCCCCCAACTGTTCTAATAGTAGTGACCAAGGTGATTGTGAATGTATGACCAATTATGATCGGGGCAATCCGTGGGGATCAAGTACCCAGCAAGATTGGGATAACTGGGAAAAGCTCTATAGGTGTGTCAATGAGAAGGACTATCCGGCCAACTTGGCCGAAGGGATGCTTCCAACAGAATGTAATGACTTGAGCCAAGGGTATACCGCTTGTGTCGATGCCTTTATCGAGCAGGCAACGGATGTTTGCTACGACCAATGTCAAACTCGCTATCCAAGTTTTGTGGCGGAGATTATTCGACTCTACCATGAAGCCTCCCCGGCAAAGGTCGTTCAAGGAGACATTGACCAGTACGGAGACGAGGTGACAACGTGGGATATCGATCGGCTGTCAGTAGAATGTATGGCTCAGGCCTTGGTCGATCACTGCCGGGGCGAGTGTGAGACTGGTGCAAATGGGAAGGTTTATAGTCTTACCTATGATGGTAACGGGAATCCAGTTGTCGGAACTGCAAGTGAAATTCTCGCAGTGAAAAAAGCAATGCAGTGGAACTTTCAGGTTGATTTGCCTGATGTTGGCGGAAATTGTCGTGCGTTAATTACTTCTGGAGAAGACGAAGACCCAGATTCCGATGGTGATCCATTCGAGGTGGTAGCGTCAGCTACGGGAAATAATTTCGGTCAGATATTGGTCGATCGCTTGAACTGGAGGCTCAATCGACTCCGTGATGAATCTGGTGCGCTTGGCTTTGAGGATCAAGCCAAAGTAATCAATAGCCTTGTTGCAGAGTACGAAGACTTCTTCCCCTCGCCGAGTGCTGCAACATGCGACTGGGATGTTCTGTGTGATGAAGAATTGGGGACTGAAGATGGTGATGGCATTGGAGAAGATTGCGATAACTGCCCTGAAGATGCAAATCCCGATCAAGCTGATGCTGACCTCGACGGAGTAGGAGATGCGTGCGATCATTGTCCCTTGGTCTTTGATCCTGCAAATAGTACTCCTGACCCAAACTGGCCAGATGGGGATAGTGATGGGGCGAAAGATCCATGTGATAATTGTCCTGAAGATGCCAACGCTAATCAAGCAGATTCTGACAAAGACCTTGTTGGAGATGCCTGTGATAACTGTGACCTCGTAAAAAACCCTGATCAGGCCGATAGCGATGTGGGTGGAGGTGATGGTATTGGAGACGCGTGTGATAACTGTCCTACAGTGGCAAACGCAAGCCAAACCGATACGGATGGTGATGGTGTTGGTGATGCGTGTGATGTCTGTGAAGGAGAGGATGATAAGGTTGATACCGATGGAGACGGTATTCCAGACGGATGCGACGATTGTGCAAACCTCTGGGGAACTGAGGATGATAGTGATGGTGACGGAATATTGAATGTCGATGATCCGTGTGATTGTATGAAGCCTCTCTTTGCTTACTCAAATGGGTACTACGATCATGATGGGGATGGATGTCTTGACCACGATGAAATAGTGTACAGTACCAATCCATGTGATCCATCCGATTGTTCTCCTGGAAATAAAAATTTGAAGAAAGAGGACAATCCGTCACTTTCGATAAGTGAAGGAGAATCAACATCAGCTTCACTACTTGCAGACAAAGTATCGTACGGTTTACCCCAAGTCAACTACACATCGGATGTTACGCACAGGGGTACGATATCTTCTACCAACTCGATTGGTGACCCTGAAAAAAGTGCGTCACAGCCAACTGCTCTTGGTGAGCTTGAAGACCTTGCAAACGGTACTGCCTCGTGTGGTG
>JBFWSB010000101.1:0-12191 GCA_050248595.1 Kapaibacterium sp. (SeqCode) | reverse complement strand
CGGATGCTGTTATCTTCGTGAGTCTCTGCGGCAAGGTGTAAGATTCCTTCCGGACGAATTTCATGAAGTGCGGCGCGGAGTGTGGCACGGTCTGCAATGTCGATATGTTTGAACTGATAGCGGGGATCGCTCTCTACTTCGCTGAGATTTCGGGGATCGGCTGCGTAGGTCAGCGCATCGATATTCAGTAAGTGAAGGTGCTGGTGGGTGCGAAGTAAGTAGTGAATCAGATTTGACCCAATAAACCCACATCCTCCGGTGACAAGTATTCGCATTGCTCTTCTTCGTTTGTTCAACTTTGCGTGAAGGTAGCCGGATCGGTAGGAGTGGAAAAGGGAAAAGCGAGTGCAGGATTTGAATAGCAACGAACGCTCGCACTTACCATATCGACCTTATCATTTCTTTTATGAGAATCCTACCTACCCCTGATAGAACTCACGAATCGACTCCACCACATACTCCTGCTGGGCTGGAACAAGTTCAGGATAAATTGGAAGTGCGAGAACTTCAGCCGCAGCACGTTCGGCTTCTGGGAAGTCTTCCGAACTATATCCGAGCGAAGCAAAGCACTCTTGACGGTGGAAGGGGACTGGGTAGTAGATTGCGTGCCCCACACCCTTCTCTTTTAGATGGTTGCAGAGACGATCTCGATCTGGAACCCGCACCACAAATTGGTTGTAGATATGTGCCTCCTCACCAACGTATACGCTCTGCGGCAAACCGACCGGAGCACCATCCCGTGGCAAAACTTGATCGACGGTGTCGGAAAGTCCAGACTCAATAAAGAGGCCACGATACCGGTTTGCGTTCGCACGACGACCTGCCGTCCAGCGATCCAAGTGAGGAAGTTTTACGCTGAGGATAGCGGCCTGAAGTGCATCGATCCTGAAGTTGCCCCCGATCACTGAGTGGTAGTAGCTCCGCTCTCCACCGTGAACTCGCATGATCTTCATTCTATGGTAGAGATCATCATCGTTGGTTGTCACGAGTCCGGCATCACCAAACGCGCCAAGGTTTTTCGATGGGAAGAAGCTAAAACAGCCGACCTGACCGATAGCACCGAGCCGTTTTCCGTCGGCATACCGAGCACCGATTGCCTGGGCTGCATCTTCGATTACGGGAAGATCGTGTCGTTCAGCAACGTCGAGAATCAGTTTCAAGTTTGCTGCTTGGCCGAAGAGGTGAACCGGGATAATTCCTTTTGTTCGAGGTGTAATAGCATCGGCGATCAACTCAGGATTCAAGTTATAGGTCACCGGGTCGATATCGACAAAAACGGGAGTTGCCCCAAGCCTTGTGACAACACCGGCCGTTGCGAAGAAGCTAAAGGTTGGGACAATGATTTCGTCGCCGGCACCAACGTTGAGAGCCATCAAGGCGAGCAGGAGTGCATCTGTACCTGAGCTAACCCCGATGGCATACTTCGCCTCAAGGTAACTCGCCATCTCTTCCTCCATCCTCTCCACATCAGGGCCGAGAATAAAGTATTGCGACTGGATGACGCGAGCAACAGTCGCATCAATTTCTGGTTTCAGTGCCTCGTATTGTGGCTTCAAGTCGAGCAATGGTACGTTCATGGAGGCAAATCTACCGATTCAGAGGGTTGGGGGGTAGAAACAGAATGTCAGAGGGTGAGATGTAGTGGTCAGCGAACTCCATCGAAACCTCTGTGAAAAACATTCCATGATCGACAACCTGAACATTCGCATATCTCTCAATCCACATTCCGCAATCAGAAATCAGCAATTATAGATCAACTGCCCCAGAGGGGCAACCGATGTGTGCCCGGGGATGACAATCCCCGGACAATGAAGCATAAAACATTCTTTCGCCTCGAAGGGGTAGAATGCACAAGTAGAGATGTCGGCACATCCGGTTCAGCCGCCCCTTCAGGGCGGAGCATCTATAAAGCGAATCATTTCCATGAGGTGCAGCCTACGGCTTTCCTCACGGCCACGCAGCATAGCTCCCTTCGGGAGCAGCTTGTCCAACCAGTGACAACAATTCTTCTCTCTTTGTACCTCGGGTGAAAAACAAGCACTTCCGTTTGTATATTTGTCCCGAACGCGGATGTGGCGGAATTGGCAGACGCACTAGACTTAGGATCTAGCGCCGCAAGGCGTGGGGGTTCGACTCCCTCCATCCGCACAGATAGAGGCTATTATTATAGCTGAGAATCAAAGGAAAGCCCGGATTTTTGATCCGGGCTTTTCATTTATACCTCTATACCCCATTCCTCAACAACACTCTGTCTGATTAAAGTCCGGTGAAGTTCTATGAATTCTCAGCCACCAGACTCGACGACAGGTATATGGCTGAACGTGCTCCACCCAACACAGCACTTCCGAGATCGCTGGTTAAATCCAGCACCATCAGGCAGGGTATCGACAACCCTTCAGAGGCATCCACTATAATTTGGGTTTGCAGGAACTTGAAGAGGGGTGAAAGTCCTTCAATACCGTTTTGCATTGTCTTCAAGAAGAAATCACCCCACGCAAGTCCCAGAAGAACCCTCGCATTATCATCGTCGGAACCCTCCCCCTTGGTATCTTCGAACTCTATTGTTGCTTCGATCATTGCCGCAAGTTCCATCCCTCCGAGAACTGACGTAAAGATAATCCACCCTCCACCGAAGAGTGAGTTGACCCAGGGAAGAAAACGCTGTGCGATAGAGCTTTCCACATTACTCTCGCTGAGTGCGCCTGCAATATCTACTCGCGCTTCATAGGCTGCTTCCGATTCTTCCTCCAATGTCTCCACTACATTACCTACAAGACTGTTGAAGAGATTGCTTGTCTGACTGCTAATCATCTTGCTCCCAGCCATCGTCACAATCATGTTCACCAGTATCCCGAGTCCTTTATAGAGCCAGAAGGCAAAATCTGTACGTTGTGCCGTAGTCGTTGCACTGTAATCGGCATAATAACTTCCTGGTCCGGCAGGGGGAAGACTGAATGCCTGCAAACCGAGAGGAAAGATGAAGGCAATACCCTTGAGCACTACCTGGAGAGCTGGACTATTGCTGACATCCAAAGCTGAAGTCATTGAGCCGAACGTCCCTGAGGACCCTGCCCCAAAGCTTTTTGCTCCACCGAATTCTTGCTCTACAACCACCCGCTGAATGTCGATCAGCATATCAAGCCCGGCCCACATCAGGTAGGTAATGTTATAGCAGATGTTATCAGCAAGTGTGTAAGGCCAGCCAGGTGAGACGATATTCAGTCCAGAATTATCCTCGTTTTCTTGCGCTATCCCTCCAGCAGCTCTCCCACCCTGCCGATATAACTGTTCCACAGCCTGACGCGCCAGTTCGTTCCCCGCCTCGACTGCTGCGCGAACGCCACCTGCCGATTCAATCGTCCGCAGTATCTCGGCCATCCGTTTCTTGTCGGGAATGCCGAAGAATTCCACTGCATCACTTGTATCTGGCACCGGAGGGAGCGTATATCCGTTCTCCTCAATCTGCTGAACATAGTCCCCGGTATAAGGCGCCTCACCGACCAGTTGCTTGTAGATCAGGGTTGTGGGAATTGCGAGGAGGAGAGAAAAGAAGTCGAGTAGCGTCTACTGACTCCCTTCTCCAGTGCTCGGATCGTACGTGACAACATTCTCGTACAGCCAGGAGACGACCGGGATTTCCAGTGGT
Organism: Kapaibacterium sp. (SeqCode); assembly: GCA_050248595.1. GTDB lineage: Bacteria > Bacteroidota > Ignavibacteria > OLB7 > OLB7 > JAGWAZ01. The sequence goes on along the minus strand of JBFWSB010000101.1, from coordinate 8,545 downwards.
GCTGTCCACATCTGCTGGAACCCTTCAATGAAGAGTTTCACAATCTGCGCCAACATATCGAGACCGAACTGAAGGATCTCCATACCTGCCAGCGCAATCCCCTCGACAATGCTCAAGAAGGCCTGCAACATCAACTGCAAGAAACTCTCGGGATTCGAGGTAATCTCGGCAATGTAATTGAAGGCATTCTCGAAGGCTTGAACAGCATCACTATTTACGATCTTCTCGATGATCGTGCTGAGATATCCCATCACCGGCTCCACTATATCGTCCCCGAAGTCAGTGAAGTCAGCACTGCGAATTCCGTCGTCGGCGGCTCCGAGGAGCTTCGACATTAAGTAATTCGCCTCGACGGCAAATTCACTCATCAAATCCGAGATGTTCGGCTGTGAGCTGGAACTACCATCCGACGTTGTTGAGGTACTCAACGCAGTTGAAGTGAGGGAAGGGATCATTGCCATGTAGTCCGGGGGAGTGGTGACCGACCTGATGTTCATATCTCCCACATCGGCAATCAACGCGTTGAAGGCATCTTCAGTCACCTCTTCCAACGCAGCAAAAGCCTGATTCAGTAGCGTGATAAAATCGTCGGCAATCTGCTCAACAGCCGGGGCAAACTGGTTCAACGATGCCGCAATAGCATTTTTCGTCGTCAGAATATCTTCCCACCCGAATTCATCTCGGAAAAATGCGACGACCTTTTGTGCCACATCTTCGATTTCGTCAATCACGCTGGAGATTGCCTGACTGAGCGTTCCAACTACGAACTCCCCTACCTGACGAATATCGTCGACGATGATCTGGGCTGCATCTTCGATCTCTTGGTCTACTTCCTGTAGCACCACTACCACGGTATTCTCGATCTCGTGCCCGAGCGTCTCGGCAGTTGTCACAACCACCGAGGCGAACTGTTCCACCGATCGCGTGAATTTGTGCCACGTATCACTGATCGAGAAGAGTTCAAGCGAGTTGTTGTTGATCGGCTTTCCCCCTTTTGTCAGCTTGGCCTGAATCTGTTCCGGTGTCAGCCTGTTGAAGCGGACTTTCCGCTCCTGAGAGATTTCCTCTCCGTCAACCCAGATTGAATCCGAACCGAAGCTCAACGCCCAGTCCGTTGCCCCAGATGCCGGACTTACAGGGCGTGTGAAACCCTGGTTGTCGATCACTGTGTAGGCAAAGCTGGAAACGTCGGGCATCGATCGAACAACTGTTGAGGAACTGGAGACCATTCGAGTTTTTTCTCCGGTATATCGCGGAGTCCGTGCCATCTCTTCAGTGCTTCCGTCCGTTTGGACTGTGGCAACAGAATTCCGAACTGCCTCGGCAAGATCGTCGGCATCTTGTTGAGAGAAATAATCCGGGTCGAGGAGTGGTGGCTGAGAATTACGAGATTGCTGCAACTCATCCCCCCCCACAACTGAAAGACCGTCCAGTACATTGTCGTCTGGACAAATGATGATCCTGTCGTCGCTCTTCATGAAGGGAGCCCAAAGTTGCAGGGCTGGTGTGCTCAACGCTCCAGCTACAGTCGCGATGGTGATTCGCCCTGTTGGATCAGTCGTCAACGGCAGAGCCGATGAATCGCTGACACAGTAATATTCCCCACTCACCTCGATGTCGGTCGGCTCGTCGCACCAGATTGAGATATTCTCTCCCGGCATCGGGTTGCCGTTCGCGCTGTATAGAGTAATCACTGTCTGGTAGACTGTCCGCCCTTGTGTATCGTTCGATTCAGCACTTTCTGTAGTCCAATCCTGAATCATCTTGGACCGGGCGGTGAGGAACGGAAGTGGAGGTAGCAAAATAAAGGGAGCCAAATCAGACACCACGCTATCCTTATATACCCCGTTGTTTCCGTGTGATGAGAGATCGACTTCTGACGAATCGACGGTTGTACACTTCCAGTATCCCATCAGATTCGGCTCATTCCCGACCATCTTGCGGTCGATGTGAGGAAGGATATCGTCTTCGAGACTAAGTGCTTTGTTCCAAACTCTTGCCTCGGTAATCCAGCCCGGGAATCCTGTATCCGTCAGGTTGCCACCGATGCCGAACCCGGTTGTGTCGTCGTAGGAAATCGTTCCCGAAAGTCCCGACTGTGAGGCCTGCTCTACACCATCTATGTAGAGGTACTTGGCGTGGCTCTCAGCATCGTACACGGCAGCGATATGGTGCCATTCTCCGTCGGTCACATCATAATCCGTCTCCAGATAGGCTGATGAAATCCCGTCGGTTGTGAAAGCAAGTCCGTTTGTGGCGTTGTTTCGTTTCAGGAGATAGCCAGCGTTGAATCCGAAGAACGCCTCCCAGTTCTCGTTCCACTCTTCAATTCGCATCCAGAGTTCGAGCGAGACCGAACCGTCGAACCGGAGGTTTTCTGCTTCACCACAGTCTACATACGAACCCGGTTTGAAGGAGAGAACATCGCTGAACTGATCGAATGAGAAGTCCGAGGGGATCAGTGCAGCTTTGCCCTTGAGCGTCATGCTGTTTCCATTTCCGCTCTGGTCGGCAATTGTCCCAGCCTTGAAATTCCAGAGAGCAACTGGTGCTGGCAACAGACTGGTTAACTGATGATTAGCCACTCCCCATATCTCTTCAGAGGTGAGGCATTGATTCCAGACGGTAAGCTCGGAGAGTTCTCCCTGAAAGAAATTGACCGGGCTGCCCGACGAATACATCGCTCCTATCACAACCTCGGCACTGCTACCACTCTGACCGACAGATCCGAATTCTGCCGAAGCCTCCAGATTGCCATCAACGTAGAGAGATAGACTCTCCCCGTCGTAAGTCATGGCAACGTGATACCATTGGTTCGCCTCAAATATGGTTGTGCCGTCGATTGAGTAGGGGCTGGCCTGTCGTCCTCCGCGCAGCTTCCCACCATCGAGTCCGAGGTAGTATTCTCCGTTGACGGAGTGATTGTTCTTACTGAAGAAGACGGCGTAGTTCTGCGGATTTGGCGTGTTGATCCAGGCAGCAACGGTGTATGGAACCGAGCCAGAGAAGTCGAGGTCAGCCGGAGTGCCGAGTGTGGCATAACTGGAAGATCCATCAAACCAGAGACTTGCTTCAGGGAGATTGATCGGCACATCGTACTGGCAAACTCCGGTTTTATTCAAAAAGTCCAGACCGTTTTCGTTCGGCGACAAATCCATACCGGTCCCCATAGTCCCTCCCCAACAGGCAACCAAGCCGTACTCATTGCCAGAGAGAGCCTGACGCATTGTTGTTAGGATGTCGGCATGTGTCCGGGCAATCCGCCAGATTCTGAACTCGGCGAAGTATTGTCCATAGTTGTTCGCCCCGTTGCCGATCCAGAACTCTGACGTTGTGGAGCTATACATCGATGTCTGAAGACTCGTCAGTGCCGGGGCTGATACACCGTCGACGTAAAGACGATAGTCGCTCCCGGTGTAGACCAGTGCAATGTGATGCCACACTTCATCACCCAAAGTTGGGATCTGGAATCGATACTCTGTTGTCGTCTCACTCACCTGATCGACACCGGTTGAGAAGTAGACCAGACTGAACGTGCCATTGGAGCCTGCGTTTGCAGCTACACCATAATTCGAATTGCCGGTCAGGGGGGCATTGAAGAGATAGTAGGAATCATCTGTGCTCTTCACCCACGACTCTACTGTCCACGCTCCATTTCCGAACGGGTACTGTACGATATTCGGGACTGAACAGTAGTTACTGACCGTATAGGAAGGCTGCACCAGTTCCAGGCTGTCGTCAACAAAGCACTCGCTCCCATCCACAGTCAGGAAATCGGCATATCTGGCACTGGAGTTGACGGGGTTTCCAGATGCAAAGGACCAGTAGCACAACAGGGAATTGTACGACAGATCGAAATGCTGGTACATCATCTGGAAAATCTCTGTCTGGGTCAGCATCCCGCTCCCGATTCGAACCTCTTTCAGCGTAATCACCGGCTCAGCTCCATCTTCAGGTACAGATCCGTCATCACTATCTGTTGGCAACGTCAGAGAATTTGGGGTGGGAGTATAGCCAAGTTTGACGGGAGCGCTTCCCGGATTGATGTTGATCGGTGTTTCCCCGACAGCAGAATGTGTGAGCAGTCCGTCAAGGTAGATAGACCAGTTACCACTCCCATCATTGACAACTGCAATGTGATGCCAGCCTCCGTCAATCACAGTTGACTGTGACTGAGTATTGATCTCCAGCATCTGATCTGCTCCATCGGAGACGATAACGGTAATGGAGCCGTCCCCTCCGACAGCGAAGGAGAGTCCAGCCGTGCAGATGTCCGAGTTCTCCACCGGTTCAGCACCACACGAAACAATTCCCCCACCTGTTGTTGTCCGCACCCATGCCTGGAGGAAGAATGCAGAGGTTCCGAAGGTCATGCAGCCTCCTTGTCCCCCCAGATTGGCTCCGTTACCGAATCCGCGTACTCGGAAGGAGTACTCCAGCAGAACTGGCATCAGATCGACCGATTCAAAGGTCGTCCCGACCGACGTTCCATTGTTTCCGTACTCCGATTGATCGTTCAACGTTCCGGTTGTGAAATCCCAGTATCCGAGTGCATCGATTGACTGGTTGAGTTCATACTCACGGCAGCACATCTCGGTCTGAGTGGGATAGGAATAGTCGGGATAAATACGGATGTCAGCAATCTGACCGATAAACTGCCCAAGTAACGGAAGGCCATTGAATTCATCGGAGTTGAGGTTCCCCCGATCGGGGGTCAAGCCCTTGCCGAGTACGATCTCAGTTATGGAGTTCAGTATTGGTGTGCTCTCAAGTGTAACGCCCCCCTGCCAAATCGCGTCAATGTAAAACGCCAGATAGGTATCATCCAGCGTCACGTTGAATGAGTGCCACTCGCCGTTGGTAAGGGAAGAGCCGAAGTCCATACCGTAACGTTCACCCTGAATCCAGGCAGCAAGGTTCCCCCCACCTTCGATGCAGAGAGAGAGAACAGATGTGGGAGGCGAGGCAGTTCCGTTAACCAATGAAAGAAGGCACCCGGCTTCTGTTGTCTGAATCCAGCCTTGCAATGAAAAATGGGTCTGGCCGAAATTTTCGTAGCCTTGAACATCACTACACAAAACATATGATGTCTCCTCGCTTAAGTCCAGCACGGAGTTGATCCCCGGCAGATAGACATTCTCAATGGGATCAAGCAGAGTGAAAGATATCTTCTTGTCTGCCAGTTCGGTTTCTGCTCCGTTGGGACAGTTGATCTGAATCACCCAATCGGGTTCTCTTTGATTACTTCGCCAGAATTCCGCACGGATGTAGTTACCGGTGAGTGCCATGCTCGGGTAGGTCGTGGAAGAGTTCGGCGTCTGTAGTGAGCAGATCTGATTTCCTTCAGCATCGAAGATGTTGCAGTGGATCGTATCATTTGTGGGAGATTCGCCAATGTAGAACTGAACATCAGTTGGAGGCAGGCTTGATGGCTTGGTGATCGAATATGTTACCCGGTATGGAACGTTGTTTAGCGTAGTCATATGACTGAATAAGATTATTGTGTGAACAGACACAGATGTGTTTTCCAGAAACCTGTAGAGCTTTCGATCCGGAACAATCACACGAGGCTCCACCCTTTCAGGAAAGCAAGGAACAAGAACCCGATTTTGAGAATAGTGGAACGATATGCACACAGACTCTCACTGCCAATGAACATACTTTCTACTGGCTCTGCACAGTACTACTACTTTTGTACTACTTTCGATTGAGCTTGGAGTCCACAATCCGAAGCAACTCGATGTGGTAGAGCGGAGACCAGAGTCAGGTCTTCCCTCGGTCATTGAAATTTGTTGATTGAGGAGAATCACCCCGACTGACTCGTATCAGTTGAGCATCACTCTTGGATGAACTGCATATCACGCATCAGGTATCAGCTATTGCGTCCGGCCCTCTTCTCCCCGTTGACTCATCTTCGTTCTTCACCGAACGCATCAGCACAAGATCAGACCCAACGATATTACCGTCAACCACAACATCGCACGTTCCGACCTCAACAAATCCATACTGCAAGTAGAAGTTGAGTGCTCGCCGGTTCTCTTCCCAGACATCAATGAAGATGTTCCTCGCATTTCTGATTTGAGAGTGATTAAAAGCAGCATCCATGAGTAATCGACCAAACCCTCTCCACTGAGCGTCGGAGTGGACGTAGAGGGCGTGAACAGCACGATCATCCGAGCCGGGCTGAACTCCCTTCACCTCTACTTTCACGTCGCCGAACTGGACATACCCGACCAGTTTGTCGTCGAGGATGGCACCAAGGAGGGTATCGTTCCCGATTACCGACCGGAAGTATGCTTCTGATCGGTGCTCCTTGATCTCGACTTCAAGTTCTTCGGGCGTCAAGCTGTAGCCGAACGTCTCGCTGTATGTTCTGGCGGCAAGGAGCGCAAGCTCTGGAAGATCTTCCGAGTGTAGTTCACGTATCATCTTTCTCCTCGGAATTGCGTAGATAAGTATGGCCGAATTTACAAAACACCCAAACCCGATGCTTCTCAAACGCCCCCTTGTCCGATACGATCCGTCTTTGTTCTTCTTCTTGCGAAGAACTATCTTTGTTTTCTCTACAAGTGAGAGGCTGCTTTTCGGGTGGACAGGTCAATCACCGGAAGAGCACGTGAGAGTGCCTTGTGGATGTATGGGAATCTGAAACCCATAAAATTTCGATAAAAAGACCAAGTCAAGACATTTACAGCAGGTGGAATCGGATGAGAGCGTGTTTGACGCACTCCACCTGCACCTGGAACTATCGTGTTCAACGGCCGGGCAGTGCCTGGCCGATTTTTTTAGACTCGATTTCTCACTAACAACGCGCATCAGATGGAAGCAACACTGAAAGAGACCGGTTCAATTGGACGGGAAATACATTTTACCTTGACGGCAGAGGAATTCGAGCCGTTCAAGACTGAGCACTACAAGAAGATTCAACAGCGAGCAAATATCAAGGGGTTTCGTAAGGGGACAGCTCCCCTCTCCCTGGTGAAGAAGCTCTACGGTGCTTCGGTGAACGAGGAGGCTGCTGAGGAGGCAGTGCAGAAATCGTTCGGAGGTTATGCTGAGGAACATGATATCCAACCCTTTGGCACACCATACGTGAGCGATATCAAGCATAGCGAAGATGGTGGCCTTGAGTTTGTAGTGCAGTATGAGATATTGCCCGAAGTTGCCGAAGTGAACTTTAAAGGGCTGAAGGGAACAAAGCTCTATCACGTGGTAACACCTGAAGAGATTGAAAAGGAGATCGAGTGGCTACGCGAACGCCACCGCACCGAGGAGACCGTAGATACAATCGCCGACGAAAACCACGTTGCCGTTGTAGACTTCCAGAAGTTGGATGAGTCTGGGTTACCAATTATCGGTGATGTCTCAAAAGATATTCCAGTAACGCTGAAGAGCGAGCACATCAACCCTGAACTGAAAGAGAAGTTGATCGGAAAGAAGCTCGACGACAAAGTTCGAATCCAACTCCCAACCGGAGAAGATGAAGGGCATATCCCATACGAGCTGACTATCAACGATATAAAGCTGGTAATGCTCCCTGAGGTAAACGAGGAGTTTGCCTCGAAGATCACCGGGGAAGAAGAGAGTGATGTCGAGGATATGAAGGATATGATTAAGCAGTCAATCGAGGCTGAGTACGAAGGACAGTATGGACGATTCTTCCGCGACACACTGGTTGACAAGCTGATTGACGCCCACGACGTAGAGGCTCCGAACGCTCTTGTCGGACAGATCTTGAGCAGCTACTTAGAAGATGAGAAGAGGAACTTCAAGGATGGAAAGTTGCCCGAAGATTTCCCGATGAACCAGTTCTACGCCGAGCGGGGTCCGGGGGCAATGCGTATTGCACGCTGGCTTCTGCTCCGCGACCGAATTATCGAATCCGAGGACATTACGGCAACTGAAGAGGACTACGAGGCACTGGCTCAAATCGACGCCGAACGTCTCGGAATGGAAGTATCAACGCTCCTCGACTACTACAAGGAAAACGACGAAGTTGAGCAACGTATCCTCGCCGAGAAGGTGATGCAACTGCTGGTAGACTACGCCGAAGTCGAGGAAGAGATTGAGGATAAGGAGTGGGAGAGAATTCAGAAAGAGAAAGCTGCGGTGGCTTCGGCTGAAGCTACGAGTAGCGGAGAAGGAGAAGCAGATTCTGCCGATTCTCACTCAACGGAAACTATTGATGATGCCGAAATTGTTGAAGAGGGAACCGAGGAGACCAGTGAGGCGTCTGAAGAGGACGAAGTAACTGAAAAGGAGTCGTAGGCATTTCGTTTTTGCGGTTAATCAGAGTATGAGTTCTTTGAATTTTACGCTGTGCAACCGGAGTCCGGAATTGTCGTAACCCGTTACCTGTCGTTTTCAACAAACACATTCACATTCGAACGTTATGATAATACCAACAATTGTCGAGTATACACCCCGTGGCATGATGACCTGGGATCCCTTCAGTCGTCTGCTAAAGGAGCGCATCATTATGCTAACGTCGCCGGTAACAGATGACGTTGCAAGCATTATTCAGGCAAACCTGATCTACCTTGAA
>JBFWSB010000100.1:0-12259 GCA_050248595.1 Kapaibacterium sp. (SeqCode) | reverse complement strand
GCAATCCCACCTAAAAAGCCAAACGAGCCACCGAACACCTTCACAATTGAATCGGGAAGGTAGATTGCAATGGCTGCACCGAGAAGCGTAATCACAATGGCGAGCGCATCCTGCGGTTGTAGAGCGTCGCGAAAATCGTTCGAGTCGATAGACATGAAAAGTTTGCCGGTTGATCCGATCGGTTACTGTATCTGCTGTTTCGAGGTAATATCCGAGGCAATAGGTGCAAACGCCTTCAGAAATTTCTGGCTCGACGGAAACTATTCCCCCGCCGACGGGGCAGGAGTATAGGCAGTCCGCCGCACCGTCATCACGGTCGATTCGCTTGCCGTCACCTGCTGCGATTTCCCCTTCTCCGGACCTGCCTTCATCGTAGCGGTTCCAACAAAATTCGACCGAATAGTTGAACTCCGCGTTACAGGGAATCCAGATGAGAGTGCCATCACCCAAGAGCCATCTCCAGTAAGGGAGACCTTGTCGATCTTCATCGTGTAGTACTGATCGTCGATAGTCTTCTTTGGAATCGCTACGCTCGTCTTCATCGTTGTGGCAAGCTCTACTCTGCGCCCTTCGTCAGCTTCACGAATTGCCTTCAAGGTAATGCTAACGGTGGCACTTGCCGGCAATCCATTTACTGGAACTGAATCGGCTTTCACCCAAGTAGAACCGACCGAGACAGCGGTGTCGGGAGCGAGCGTGAAGAAGATTTGGTTCACCATCAAGCCTATTTGCGTCCGAATACCGAGGCGCGCATACTCCAACGCTTTCGGATTCACTGTGTCGCTCTTCACCTTCAAGGCTTTCAGCGTGGCATTCAAAATTGGCTCGATGTTTGTCACGTCGGTGACAGTTCCATCACTCGTTATCGAAACCAAAACTTGTTTCCCGATAAAGGCACGATAACGTTCCCCCCCCTTCACATTCTGCCCTCCCTTCGAATCGAACGTAACATCCTCTTTTCCAATCTTCGGCTTTCCAGCAGAATCGACTACAGGTTTGCCTGTTGAGTCCACCTGTGGAGCACTAACCGATATCGACGCGCGAATACGGTCGTAGGTAACCCCCAACAGGAGCGAGCCATCGTCGTTTACCGTCACCACACTCATCGTAAGGTCGTAAGTCTCTTTCTTCGACTGCGAAATCTCCGCCATCTTACTATTACCTCGACTCTCCAGTTGATACTTGTAGACCTCCCCGACCTTCGGAGTCAGCTTGAACTGATATTTCCCCTCGGCATCATCCACAACACTTCCGGTATCGATCTCTACGGTTGCTTCACCTTCAAGCCCAAGACTATCCTGTACTGAGGCTGTAGTGGAGTCGGTCTCCCCTCCCTCCTCAGGACTCTCCCCCCCACATCCGGGAGCAAACGCAAGAATCCAAAGAGAAAGAATGACAGCGAACTGACGTGAACGCACGATTAAACTCACAGATGAACTCACAACTATTTTGCTTCGATGAAATGATTTCCGACATGCCCACTGATTGCAGAGTGATGGCACACCTACGATGGTCGGCAAGGGGCAAAGATACGAATCGGGAAGGGGATTCCCCCTACTCATACAAAAAGCGGCAACCCTCAAATAGGATCACCGCACAGTCTCTTCCACTCCACGACTCACTGCCGGAGCAGTTTCCGAAGGATATCTCACCTTCTGTAGAACAATTCTCTACTCCCTCTCCTCATCCTTACTCCGAACAACGTGGCGAACAGTCCCCCGATAGACAGCACCATCTTTAACCATCTCTGAAGCATTTCGGAGCGATCCACTACTGTCCCGCATATACCACTCCCCATTCTGCACAACACATTCCCCGAAGACTGCCTTCTCCTCATACCGGAAGACAACGGTTGCCCCCTCGGTTCCACCAGCACCTTGATCGACAACAACCAAATCTCCCGGACGAACCCCTCCGATCTCTCCCCCTTCCTTCGGGGCGCGAACCACAACAAAGTTCGCAGGGACGCTCGTGGAAACGTATTCAACGCGGGTCACCGACCCATCACTTCTGGTCTGTTCTGGCTCCATCAATCAGCTCTCTAAGTAGATAAAGTGTACAGAGGTTTGAGAAGATCGGTAGAAGGAATGGTTCGTGCAAATGGAAAAGAACCGAGGGGACGATTTGCCCTTAAAAAGAGAGGTTGATTGCAATGGCTACACCCTAACTTCCTTAGCTGCCAAAATGTTCTACGATCGATCCCCAACAGTAGAAAACCACTCACTGCACGGAACTCACTCCCTGAAGGCTATTACCACCTTATAAAAAATATCTGGAGGGTGTATCTTCACCCACAAGTGTAAACTGCTCATTCTGGCACGACATGAAAGAAAAAGTCAAGAACCGGCTCAAGAAATCGAAGTTCTATCAGGAGAACAGGCCTCTGCTTCTGCGGCTTTACTCCCGAATTCGGAGAGGATTTCAAAGCATTTTTGCCCTGTTCGAGGGGACAGATGCCGAGGGAACTATTAAGGATATCCGAAACAACGTGCAGCTTCGGGGAGCCAACGTCTGGATTTTAATCTGCGCTGCCGGACTCGCCTCGATTGGCCTTGACGTTAACTCGGCGGCAGTAATCATCGGCGCAATGCTGATCTCTCCACTGATGTCTCCAATCCTCGGCATTGGACTCAGCGTTGGGATCAACGACCGGGAACTGTTAATCGACTCACTGAAGAACTTCGGCATTGCAGTTGCCGTCAGCATTCTCTCCAGCACACTCTACTTTCTCATAACACCGTTAGGACAACCGGGGCCAGAGTTAACCGCCCGAACAAGTCCAACATTGTTAGATGTTGGGGTTGCCCTCTTCGGAGGCATTGCCGGTATCGTAGCTGGATCGCGTCGCGAGAAGACGAACGCAATTCCAGGTGTCGCTATCGCAACAGCCTTGATGCCACCACTCTGCACAGCAGGATTTGGCTTAGCCACTGGACGGTGGACATACTTCTTCGGAGCCTTCTACCTCTTCTTCATCAACGCCATCTTCATCAGTCTCTCCACCTACTTAATCGTTCGCTACCTCCACTTCCCCTACCACGAATTCCTTAACGAGCGAACCCGCGCGCTTACTCGTAGGTGGATCGGAGCTTTCGTCACGGTTGTTGCCATTCCGAGTGGCATCATCTTCTACGGCGTTATCACCGACCTTCGCGAACGAAATTCGATCAAAAGTTTCTTAAAGGATAACCTGACAGCCGAGGCCTACGAGCCGATCAACTGGGAGCGATTCGATGAAGGAGACACGGCAACACTTTTAAAAGTATACATGGTGGGGAGTCCTATCGACTCGTCGAAGATCGCTTCTTGTAGTCTGGCAATGGCAGACTATGGTCTCAAGAATTTTGACCTCAAGGTAATTCAGATGAGTATCACGAAGCAGGATGAAGAACGTCTCAGCCAAGAAGCGGCTCGCATGGCAATGAACATGATGGAGATCAACCAGAAGTCCACCGACCTCAAGCAAGTGCAGATCGACAGCTTGCAGCAGGTTATCAACAGGATGAAAAGTGACACGATTCCACTGCGAGACATTTCAAAAGAATTGAAAGAAGTGTTGCCTGAAGTAGAGAACTTAGCCTTTACCAAGAACCTACAAACCACCGTAGATTCTACTTCACCAGTTCCCCTCTTCCTATTCGACTATGCTGGATCGTATGGCAGCAGCCGTCAGGAAATGGTTCGCGAACGCCTCGAAGCATTTCTACGGCAACGCCTCCACCTCGACACGCTATTGCTCCGAAGATTGACTGAGTGATAAGTGCCAGAGTGATAGAAGAATAACCCCACTTCTCTTTTTGAATTTGCAATTTTGAATTCTAAAAAAGAGGCGTTCAGCCACAAGTAGCTGAACGCCTCTTCTACAACTCTCCGTAATTCTCTTCTAATCCCTCACATTCCTTCTTCATATTGCTCAACGTCAATTTCCCCCTCTCCCTCCATGTAGAGACTATTCAATACCTCCATCAATTCAGATGAGGCACGCTCTAACATCCCCTGCGTTGCAGTAGCAACGTCTGGTGCATTCTCCATGAGTGTCTCCATCGCTGTCTGGATTCGCTCGTTAACCTCCGTCAGGCCTTCGTCGGTAGATAGAGCTTGAAGAAAGGTTGGGAGATCCTCTGTCTCAAGAAGCAATTCTGCAAGGCTGTTGAACAGAGCGGTTGCCTGTGGCTCTGCCGATGCAACATCTTCAATTGTGGAAATTCCAGTAATAATATCGGCGAGCTTATTCAACTGGTTCACATAAGCATCAATATCACTCGATGGTTCCTGTGCTGCAAGATCCATAGACGTTGCCGCCATAAACAGACCAACCGCAACCGCGAGACAGGAAACAGACTTCACCATATAACCTCCAATAGTGGATAGAATAAGAGAAGCCGAAGAGACCCCGGATTGACCGGGTGGTGTCTTCGGCTACAGTAAACAACTATGTTTTTGAGATCAGAAATCGAACGTGGCTCTCTTCAGAAAAGAGCATCATATATTGGCCGAATTTGAATCGTCCTCAACAACTGAGGCATCATCTTTCTTCCGCCAGAAAATTGCAACGGGAATAATAACACAGTAGGCAATTGTCAGCAGAATTGGCCCTAAGACTGTTGATGTAGAATTATTCCAAAGAGATTTGTCGGTCAAAGGGTCATCGGCCACAGCCGAATTCATCAGTAAGTAGCCAATGACGATAACAACGACACCGATACCGATGCCGACAAGATTCTGAACTCCCCAAGGGATATTCCACCGAACAGATGATACTTCACCCTTGTTGGAAGATGCACGACTGCGCTGATTCCGCTCACGAGCCGAACGTGTCTGGCGTCGAGCCACTGTATTCTGTGTTGCCATAAACTTCTAAAAATCTAAACGTATGCTCTAATGTTTGAAACGAATATACGGGAACAAGAGAGGAGAATTCAAAATTCAAAGGGGGAAATTCAAAAATATCCAACAGCGGACTCTCTACAATCAATCCCTTTTCCCTATTGCTGAGCGAAGCAGAACGTTGTCGCAATCCACTCGTTCTCACGCTCTTCGACGCGCGGTTGCAGCCCTTGTTCCCGTGCCGCCTCCACTAACCCCTGATAGTCTTCAATCAACACGCCGGAGGTCATCAACTCCCCGGCAGGCCGATTCAGCCGAGTAACGATCTCTGGGAGAAGTCTGATAATCAAGTTGCGGTGGAGATTTGCTAAAACAAGATCGAACGTTTCAGGTTCGATCTCCTCAAGTTCCCCCTGCACTACTTCAACTTCTTTTGTGAGGTCGTTCAGCTCAAGATTTTCCCGAGTATTCTCTACTGCCCACTCGTTGTTGTCGAAGGCAAGAATTCGGTTGGCTCCACGCTTTGCGGCAATAATCGCCAGTGCCCCTGTTCCCGTTCCAATGTCCATCACACTCTTCCCCTCTACATCTACAGCCATCATTAACCGGGAGATCAACCGAGTCGATTCGTGGTGGCCAGTTCCGAACGACATTTTCGGGTCGATTGTGATAACCAGTTCACCACTCGCCGGCTCTACCGGATTCCAACTCTGCGTGAAGATCAACCCTTCGGTCACCTTCACTGGCTCCAGCGATTTCTCGAACTCCAAGTTCCAATTCTGCTCCTCAATCTCTCCCCGCTCGAACGTAACCCCCTCACCTCGCTCGCCGAGCCTCTGGCGCAACTCATCGACCATCTCCTCACTCAGCACATCTTCATCGAAGTAGAGGGAGATCGACTCATCTTCGTCCAGCATCCCAGTAATCGGAAGCGTCCCCCCTAAAGCCATCGTTAGTTCAAGCGTCTCCCGGTCGGCCCGGACGATTAGTGCGTCGTAGTGTTTCATGCAAGCAAGTTCAACAGATTCTGAGAGTTCAAATTTAGAATTTAGTCTGTGGCGAATTAGGCAGGCCTTTGCTGGTTCATTTCGTCTGGAATCAACTTATAGATCGTGTAGACCAACAACTTTCCAACCTGGCCGAGTGTCGCAGCTTCGATGTTATCCATCGTATCCCCCAACGTGTGCCAGTACTTGCGGCGAGGATTCAATGTCTTGTGCCCAACTAAATCAATATCAATAATGTCAATCGTTGGAATCCCGGCAACCTCGTTGAGTGGAATATGGTCGTCGCTGACAGATCCCCCCTTCTCATGCTTAAATGTAGACAACTGCAAGTGTGACGCAGCTTTCCAGAGCTTTATGACAACCGGATAAGCAAAGTCTAAGGAGTTCCCCTCCATCGCGAACTCCGCCTCTTTATCACCCACCATATCCAAGAGAATACCGAAGGCAGGCTTTGTCCCCTGCGGGAGATTTCTTGAGAAATACTTTGCGCCGAGGAAGTACTGCACTGTGTCGTCAATGTCAGAATCTCCATAATCCTCTCCATCAAACAATACAATGTCAACCCCTACTCCCTGCGGAGTCTCTTTCAGAATCCGGGCAATCTCCAGTAGAACCCCAACACCACTTGCGCCGTCGTTTGCGGCAGGAATTGCTTGATTTCGCTTACTCTCATCCTGTTCCATATCAGCACGAGGGCGTGAGTCCCAGTGGGCACAGAGCAAAACTCGAACCGTTGCTTCGGGATTGAACCGGGCAACAATGTTTGTCAAGTTCAGGACCGCGCCACTATATCCCGTATGCGTGAACTTCTGCGGATAGACTGTATCGGCAAATTTTCCCAGTTCTTCCAAGAAGTAGGCAATCGCCTTCTTCGCACCGGGCGAATTTGGCTCTCTCGTCCCAAAAGAAACTTGTTTAGCAACATAGTCGTAGGCCGACTGCGCGTTGAACTCCGGCATACCAGCCGGATCGGGAAGAGCCTGGGTTGTGGAAGTCTTGGTACTATCGGTTTTTCCACCCTCTCCCCCATTCTGAGGTGTGTCAGGGCATCCAATGAGAATGGGTGTGAGGAGCAGGATTGGGAGTATCCTGAGAATGATTGATCGCTGTGTCACAGTAAGCTCCAGAAATTTCTGTAATGATATTGGTGTTGATACGTGATAGGACGCAGTCTCACTGGCTGCGCAACGCGCAAAAATGATAACGCGCAAAGATAGCAAGTTCGGTTTCTCTGAACTGTTGCTATCGGAATCCAGATCGGGACTTATTATTTTCATTACCTTCAATAGAAACAAACGATGCTCACAGTAAACGACGGAGAAAACAATATGGCTTCTATGAGAGATTATCATGAAGAGAACGCTGCAAGCTCTTACGGAAAAGGGATGGTGATTGGTCTGCTAACCGGTGGAGCGTTGGGGGCGGCACTCGCACTCCTCTTCGCACCCAAAACAGGTCGCGAACTTCGGGACGACATTGCAGAGTTGACAAACACCTACGTTGATAAGACTGGTGACGTTGTCAACAACGCATCGGAGAAAGCACGGCAGATTGTGAACGACGGTCGCCAGCGTGCAGATCACATTGTAGAAGATGCACGGCAGAAAGCATCCTCTCTCCTAAACGATGCAGAGAAAATTGTCAACGAGGCTCGGGCGAAAGCACAATCGGCAACTGGCAAGGCTTCCACGGAAGTGAAAGAGCAAGCTGAGAAGTTAGCAGATGCTACGAGAGCTGGGATGCAGGCCTTCAAAGAAGGACTAAAGCCTGATGAGAAGCCACCGATAGCAGGTGCTTAAGGGAAGACTTGAGAAAATCTCGGGACTATTTAATTTTAGGATTTTGACATGGCTGACATTCTCTACATCGCCGGTGCGGTTGCCTTGCTTGCTCTTGCCGGACTTTTTGTCTACTTGATTTTCTTTATGAAAGAGGCAAAGATGTTAATTGCAAATGCGAGCAACACTTTGAGTGGACTCTCCACTCAAGTAGAGGCACAGCTACAAAACGTAGATGGCATCGTAAAAAACGTCGAGAAGTTAACCGATGACCTAACCGAAGTGGTAGATGACGCAACAGACGTTATCCACGAGGGAAGGAACGTTGTGGTAAGTCTTCTAAAACTTGAACAAACGCTACAACAGTCGGTGCAAGAACCAATTATCGAGGCCGTCTCGATTCTCTCCGCACTTGGTAAAGGAATCAGAGCCTTCCGGTTCAAGTTGGCCAGCAAAATCGACTCATCAGCCGAACAGAATGGAGTTCCTCAGCACTATCATCTGCAGTCGGAAGTTGATGAACTCTGAAAGACATGAGGAATAATGTGCAAGGGGAGCGTGAGAAGATCAGGCTCCCCTTCTCTTTTCAGCAAACAGCATGCTCTACATTGAAGTAGGAAACAGTACCCTTAAGTTGGCACGCCGGAACTCGGACGGAACGTTTCGTGTCAGCCGATTCACTCACCCAGCCCAGCTCCTTGAAGAGATACCCCCTAAGGCAGAAATGCTCCTCGCTCCAGTGGCCGAATCGAAGGTGGGAAATATTCTGCCACAACTTCAAGAGCGAGGCGCTGTTCGTCTACTCGGTCGAGATCAGTTCACGGAGTTCCTTGCCGACAGCTACGACACCCCTGAGACGCTCGGCTTAGATCGCATCTTGCAACTCTCTGCTCTGGATGCGGACGCCATCGTGATCTCGTGCGGCACAGGCATTACCATTGATGCTCTCTTTCGGGGAAGTCCCTTCTGGGGGGCAATCCTCCCCGGCTTTACGACTGCCTCGCGTGGACTCTCCGCACAAGCTCCGGCACTCCCGATTGTTTCTTCCAACGACGCTGTTGCCATTCCGGCGCGATCTTCTCGAACATCAATTGCAAACGGAATTCTTCTGGGAACGGTGCTTGCCCTTCAAGGATTGGCAGATATACTTGCAGATGAGATTGGGGCGGATCAATCACTGCCAGTAGTTGTTACTGGTGGAGAGGGAGAAGTTCTCCGTTCTATCTGGAGAAGTGAACGGGAAATCGTGATTCGTCCGGCACTCTTGTTTGAGGGAATGGCACGCAAAGGCGCAAAGGGGCAAAGACGCAAAGAAGATGGGGGAAGCATTTTTCCTCGGTGAAGCTTGGTACTCTGCGTCTCTTTGTAGGAATGCTTTCAACAGGATCATAAGTCCGTTTCAGGCAGGGTCAGAGGCAATGTATGGCTCGATCACCTCGTCCAAAGCCTTCACTCCATCAAACATTCCGAGCAACTGTAGCAGCACTTCATCGACTAACGCATCGGGACAGGAAGCTCCACTCGTCAGGAGAATGTCGAGAGGGCGTTTCTCTGGAAGCCAAGCATTTGTCTCTACAACTCTGTGTGAGTGAAGATCGAAGTGGCGAATTGCACTATCCGACAAAATCTCTTCAGGTCCTTTGATAAAGTAGGTTGGCATCTCTTCCTCGCACAACTCCACAAGGTGGGAAGTATTTGAGCTGTTGTAGCCTCCTACCACAATACCAATATCTCCTCCCGACTTAATCAGTTCAATTGTCGCCGTCTGGTTTTCGTTCGTGGCGTAGCAGAGAGTGTCGCGAGTGTCGGCGAAGTGTTGGTCCACACTCTCCTCACCATACCGCTCAATCATTCCAAGGCGAAGTCGATTGGCAATTGCCTCTGTCTCGGTTGCAAGCATTGTGGTCTGGTTCACCACGCCAATCCGTTCTAAGTCTCGCTCCGGATCAAACCCTTCACTCGACTGTTCACCGAACCACTCTTCAAATTTCTCTATTGGGTAGGCTCCCGTAATAATTCCAACCAGCAGTTCTGTCTCCTCCATATCCCTTACCACAACTGTTGGGGCAGCCTGGCTACTGTGGGAGAAGGTGGCGCGGGTCTCCTCGTGGCGCGGTTTTCCGTGAACCACAACCGTATGCCCACTCTCTCCGATCTTCTCACTCCGGTTCCAAACTTTCTGAACAAATGGGCAAGTCGTGTCGAAACTGTAAGGATCGATTCCCCGCTCTTCGAGTAATCCCTGAATTTCAAGCGTAGTACCGAAGGCAGGAACAATCACAATATCGTCCGAGGTCAGTTCATCCCACGGAACCAGTTGTTCTCCTCCGGTAGTCATGATGAACTGCACTCCCATCCCAAGCAGGTCAGCATTGACAGTTGGGTTGTGAATCATCTCTGAGAGGAGAAAGACACGCTTGTCTGAGTGCTCGGCTACGGTTCGATAGGCAATCTCGATAGCATTCTCAACACCGTAGCAAAAACCGAAATGTCTCGGAATACGGAAGCGGACAGGACCGAAGTCGAGAAGTGCTGGGGAGAAATCACGTCGGCGCGGATCGGAGGCAGCTCGTCCTCTCTTCACCGCGCCGACAATGTTTGACTTATAGTAGTCGGGAACCTCAAATGTGCGTCGTGCCATAGAAAATTACGTCGTTCAGTAGTATGGGCTGCAAGTTACCACCTCCTGACGCCCGATAGAGTTGCATCGTGTGAGGATTGATCTGCACACAATTTCAGCACATCATTCTTTGCCATAACCAATCAACCCATCCTCTACTCATACACCCTCACACTCATTCACTCCCACACTTTTTTAATGCACCTGCTCCATCGGGTGTTCCTCTCCCCCCCTGCTCCTCTTCCGACGACCGATTTTTGGTCGGCTGATACGGTACATTGAGTAGTATCCCCTAATGTGGTTCTGAAAGAATTGACCTTTCGATGGTGAGGCAAGGAACTTGCGGACAACTTGGGGAGGGACGTGAGCATAGCGGTAGATTCCCCCCGCTTTAAAGACCACTTCAAGGAGCAATCGCTCACTATCGTATCCAATAGCGTGGATAGCATTCGAACGAACAGTCATTAATTTCATCTTTTTTTCTCCTTCTGTTCATGCGTTCAGACTGTTAGTGATTTTGGTTGACAAAAATACCAAATTATCTTCTTTTTGTAAACTATTTTCTACTATGAAGGAGGCGACAATGCGTATCATTTCTTAGGAGAAAAAGTCGAAATTTTCCGTTTCCCGAGACCGATACAAGGGAGAATCGACATGTGTTTACTATTTTTGTCCCCTCTCTATCGAGAGGACAAAGCGCACCTGTTTTTGAAGAGCAAATCACATGATTACCGTTCCATCACACATCGCTTCTTTACGGCCATATCAACCTGGTAGACCGATTGAGGAAGTTGAGCGGGAACTTGGCATACACAACGTTATCAAGTTGGCATCGAACGAAAATCCGTTCGGCTCCTCTCCCTTAGCCATCGACGCAATTCGTCGATCCTTAGCACATTTGGAACAATACCCAGATGCTGGCAGATCGCTCCGCCACATTTTAGCCAACCAGCACGTTATCAAGGCAGACAATGTGATCTGCGGCTCAGGATCGGAATCAATCATTGCAACGGCACTCCGCACGTTCCTCGCGCCAGAGGATGAGATGATTACAAGTGCCGGAACGTTCGTTGGGTTCCAGGTGCTGGCACACATTACAGCGGTGAAGACACACTACCTCCCGATGCGGAACTTCACCTACGATCTCGACGCAATGGCTTCGCAGATCAACGAGCGAACCAAAATCATCTACATCGCAAACCCGAATAATCCAACCGGTACAATTGTCACCACAAACGCTTTGGAACGCTTCATCGAGAAAGTTCCACAGACAATACTGGTAATTCTCGATGAGGCCTACTTCGAGTACGCACGTGAATACCCTGACTATCCTGACTCGATGAGGTGGCGGTGGGATAATGTGTTAACCTGCCGCACGTTCTCCAAAGCCCACGGATTGGCCGGGATTCGTATCGGGTATGGCATGGCTCACTCGGAGATCATCACGGCAATGATGAAGACAAAACTACCGTTTGAGCCGAGCACACCGGCAACCGCCGCCGGACTTGCAGCACTTGAAGACGAAGAGTTTATCAAGAAGACTGTTGAGCAGAACCGGGAGAGTCTTCGCTATCTGCACACTGAGTTTGAGCGTCTTGAACTCGACTTTGTTCCCTCGTTAGCCAACTTTGTGATGATCGACTTCGGCTTACAGGAGACTGTAAATCGGATTTATGATGGAATGCTTCGTCGTGGTGTTATCACTCGTCCACTTGCTGGATTTGGGCTGCCCCAATGTCTGCGCATCAGCACTGGAACAACAGAGCAAAATGAACGTTGTGTTGCGACGCTTGAAGAAGTGTTGGCAGAAGAACGAGTATAATAGAGTTTATAGAGTTGGGAGTTCGTAGAGAGGGGAGTGTTTGGGGCAAAACTTTGCCCCATCGAGTTGGGAGTTCCGCTGCTCATATTGTGTCATTTCAACTTTAAAAATATAATGAGGTGCGTATGGAAACCGCAGAACAATTGAGACAAGACGAACAGGCAGAATCGCTGTTCACTATTCACCAGATTCATCACGTTGAATT
>JBFWSB010000099.1:0-12372 GCA_050248595.1 Kapaibacterium sp. (SeqCode) | reverse complement strand
AATCATTGTTCTCGATGATGACCTTTCAGCCGCCGGAGCTTTTGGTCTCGATCCGGGTGAGAATGTGAAGAGTGAGCTTGGCGCATCGTCGAGAGCACAGTTTCAGAAGGAGATTATGGAGAATGTTAATCTCGGCTCGAAGTTGAACTTGTTTGCTCCATACGCAGACATCACAACGATTGTAGTAAACTGGGAAACCTTGATTGCAATGAAAGTGAACGACTACATCACCACCAGCATCAGCTTCGACGTGATATATGATGAACAAGTAGATATTACTCGCGACGACGGAACTGTCGGTCCCGCAACGCAAATCAAAGAGGCTCTCAACGTTGGCTTTGGCTACGTTTTCTGAGAGAGCAGATCAGCCTCTGAACTCGACGACGTGGCAGACGTCCGCATCTCCACTGGTGGTGCAGACGTTTGTCGTCTCTTCTCCAGCATCACTGCAATGCTTGTTAGTAGAGGGTAATCAAGGTTGAGTTCTGCTACTTCCTCGATAGCCGCTGTTGCCTCTTCGATCTCTCCAGCCATATAGTGAGCGTGAGCAATGAAGAGAAGGTCGACTCCACAATCTTCTGGACGTACAAGTCGGTCGAGAGCCTGGTGAAGGTGAAGTATCCCTTGGTCAAGATCTCCCTGAAGTACTAAGACTGCTCCGCGCGTTCCGTAGAAGAGTCCTTCCGCAGGATCAAACTGTAGTGCTTCCTCTGAAAACCGGTCCGCCTCCTCCAAGAGTTCATCATCTCCGATAAGAACATTGGTGAAAGCAATTTGGTTGAGGATAGAGGCTCGATCTTCCTCGCTCATTTTCGGCCAATTCAAAAGTTCCAAGAAGATGTGTCGTGCCCTCTCATAATCTCCGATGAGAACTTGAACCGAGCCAAGGCTGAGTTTGGCGTGGGGGTCGTAGCGGTCAATCTCTATAACTCTTTCGTATGCTCTGGCTGCCTCTACGTAGTTGCCGTAGCGGTGTTCAACCGAACCGACTTCATACCAGTAGCCTCGCTCGGCTTCATACGGATCTGATAGTGATTTGATTATCGAGATCAACTTCATACCATCACTTGCTACTCTTCCCTGCGGTGAATCTGTTCTGTAGGGAATAATACTTGTTAAGAGAACGAGCGCGTTGGCAAAGATCAGATCAAAGCCAAAGAGGATGCCCGAATCAGCTCCATCGCTTACGCTCAAGAGATCAGGTCCGATAAGGAGAAGAGCAAGAATGATGAGAGCGTTAACTGCAGGACCTGCCAAAATCATTAGGAACAATCGGAAGGGTGAATAGTAAGGGAGGTAGGCAGCAGTTACAACGCCGTATGTCGGAACCATCTTTACTCTCCAATCTGTTCCGAGCCAGCAAAACTTGAAGAGTTCCTTCCCAACGCCGATTTCTACGCCGAAGAGTTTCATCCCGAGAGCTTTCGCGGCGAGGGCATGGCCAAGTTCGTGGGGGAGAATAGAAAGTCCAATAAATAAAACTGCCAAGGCTATGTTCAGCAACATCCATCCATTATAGCCACTTGGGGTGAGCCAGACCACAATTCCGCTTATGGCAGTAAAGGTGCCAACCAGTACAACCAAAGCCTTCTGGCGTTCAGCATAGCGTCTCTCGCTACATTCTCGGCATAGTGCTCGTTGACGTACTTCTTCAGTTACCTGAAAGAGAGGGTCATCTTCAGTTGAAAGAACAAGCCCTACCGGATAGTTGCACTCGACACAGTTGATCTTCATAGCATCCTCCACACGGGAAAGTAAAGTAGAGGGAATCGATTTGCTCTATCTCTACACATCAAAAATAAAATTGTTGCTTAGCCCCTGACTGAATAAAAATTGAACGCGTTCAAAATTTCTCTTGCATCGGAAGTTTAGGAGATGTATTTTTGAACGTGTTCAATAAACATTCCCAACAATGGAGTTCAATATGAATCCGACAGTTGTAACCTATCTCGCCTACCTAATTTTGAGTGTAGCTCTAACAATCTGGGTTGCCAGAACTCTCTTCCGCAATGGCCAACCCTTCCTCGACGATGCGTTTGGTGGAGAAGAGCGGCTTGCCCGCTCAGTGAATCACTTGCTTGTTGTAGGGTTTTACCTCATCAACTTCGGGTATATCACGTTGAACTTGAAGTTGAGGAAGGAAGTATTAACAGCGCAAGAAGCGATTGAGGCACTTTCCATACAGGTTGGACTTGTCCTTCTTGTTTTAGGTGGAATGCACTTCTTTAACCTCTTCATCTTCAGCAGAATTCGGAAGAGAAAGCACGAGGCAGCTATGCCACCACCAGTAATGCCGAGCGAGCGACTGATGAATATGAAAGGAGACTACTGTGAGCCAAACGAGGGAATTGCACCAGACCCTGCCTGAAGGAGGCTAAGATGAAACGACTAACAATTCTCCACGACGACCGCTGTGGGTTCTGTCGGCGATGTGTGGAGTGGCTGAGAGGACAACCGAAGTATCTCGACTTTGAGTTCCTTCCGCTTGAATCAGAGCTTACCAGAAGACGGTTCCCAGAATTGAAACGCTCGATTTTAGGAGGAGAGTTGACGGTAATTGATGATGATGGGGGAGTCTACTATGGAAACGATGCCTACATCATCTGTCTCTATGGGCTGCGCGAGTATCGGGCTATGTCTGCCCGCCTCAGTCATCCAGCTGTCCGTCCCTTTGTCCGCAGAGCCTTGAACAGTGTAACCCAACATCGACACACGCTCTCAGAATTGTTTGAAAGAATGTAGATAAGAGTTGGAGAGTGTGTAGAGTTAAGAGTTCGTAGAGTTATAGGTGCAGATCCTCAGCCTGCGCCAGGGTTGGCAGAGAGATGCTCGTGTATCTACTCGGAGAGCCGAATCTCTTCTTAGCGAACTTTGCGCCTTCGCGGCTTTGCGTGATTCTGGTTCCGTTTATCTATAACAAATTTTCAATAACAGATACCATCAACTATGGCAACCAACACAACAAAGGCTGAAGAGACTCAACGGAACATTCTCAACACAGCGATGCAACTCTTCCTGAAAGAAGGATACGAGAAGGCAACGATGCGGGAGATTGCGAGGAAGGCAGGGTTAAGTCCTGGCGCAGCCTACTACTACTTCCCCTCGAAGGAGCATATCATTCAGTACTACTACGAAGAGGGATACGAAGAGCAGCTTGAGGCCTCGCGCAAAGTGTTGGAGCAAGAGAAGAGTTTGGAGAAACGATTAGCTGGTGTTGTCCGCGCTCACATGGAGGTGGCCCAGCCCTATCATCCCATCTCCCGCATCCTCTTCAAGACGGCTGCCGACCCAACGCACCCGATTTCACCGTTCAGTTCGGAGTCAAAGGAGTTGCGGGATCTGAATATCCAGATGTTCGTTGATCTGCTGGAGGGAAGCACCACATCCCTTACAGGAGTTCCAAAGAAATTTCTGAGTCGGCTCCCGGAGCTCCTCTGGCTCTACAAGATGGGTGTAATTCTCTACTGGGTTCACGATTCATCTCCGAATCAAGAGAAGACGTTTAGCTTGATTGACACAAGTGCCGCACTGATTGCGAAGATTATCACCGCATCAAAACTACCCGGCATCAAAACCCTTGTGAATAAAGGGGTGGAGATGTTCGATAACTACAAGCCCTATGAATGAGTTTGCCAAGAATAGTGCTGAGAGCTTGAAAAAGCTTACAGAAAAAGCCTTCTGGGTGGGGACGCTCACCAGTGCTGGGATAGGAGTTCTGATCGTTTTTCTTTCAACAACATTCTTTCAAGAATATGGATTGGTTCTCTTCGTTTTAGGACCAGTTCTGATTGGTGCTCTCCCTGCACTTATCGGTGGAAACATTGCACTCCTGTCGCTTCAGGAAGCTATAAAAGCTGGATTTGTCGCACTTGGGATTACAGCACTGGCTTTGATTGCAGTTGCTCTGGAAGGAGTCATCTGTCTCATAATGGCATCTCCGATTGCTTCGGTTCTGGGGCTGCTCGGTGCTTACGGGGGATACTGGATTCGCAAGGAATTAGCACAGTACCAACAGACGACACTCCTCGCACTGGCTTTCCTTGTCATTCCGGTTGGACTCGTTTTTGAGAAACAGCACGAGTGGGATCGGGAGGTGATACCAGTCACTACAAGCATTGTTATTGATGCTTCACCTGAAGTTGTTTGGGAGAACGTCGTCAGTTTTTCTGAGCTTCCCCAACCAGAGGAACTCCTCTTCAAAACAGGGATTGCTTATCCTGTCCGTGCTCGGATTGTTGGGAGAGGAGAAGGGGCAGTCCGCTATTGTGACTTCTCAACCGGAAGCTTTGTTGAGCCGATTACAACGTGGAAGGAGGGAGAGCTATTAGCATTTTCGGTAGAAGACCAGCCTGTGCCAATGAAGGAGCTTTCACCTTATGGGGAGATTGATCCAGCTCACTTACACGGGTACTTCGTTTCGGTTCGGGGGGAGTTCAAGCTGACAGAGATTGCTCCGGGAAGAACGTTGCTGGAGGGAACAACGTGGTATTATCAGAAGTTGCGACCTCAATTCTACTGGAATTTCTGGTCAGATTATATCATTCACTCGATTCACGGGAGAGTTCTCAGTCACATCAAAAACCTATCTGAAAACGGAGGGACGGAGTGAATAGTTATATGCTTGCTGAGAGAGGTAAAGCGGATACTCCAGACTATGCTCTACTTCCCTTAGCAGTACCAACGCCGAGGTTGCCTGAGCTTGCCACTCGTATCGATAAGGTTATGCCACGCATAAAGAGAAAACAGGTCTTCTAAAATACTATTGACTATGGCCAATCAGCCGTTCCATATCATTCTGCAGATTGCCGGAGTTGTTCAACTCGGCATGGTACTTCTTGTGTTTATCTCAGGAAGGGTTACCCGGAAACTTGATGCCGTCCACATCCTCCCACCTGTTCACCGGCAGATGTGCCTTGCCTACAGACTCTACGTTGCCGGTACAATTACTGCCCTCGGTCTCTTCTGCGTCTTCTTCCCAGAGGATATATCTTCAGAGAAAGGTCTCGGTCGTGCCGTTGCAATCTTCGGTGCAATCTTCTGGACTGGACGGGTCGTTCTACAGTTTCGGTACGACATCAACGGATACCTCCGAAAGAAGTGGATGCGGGTTGGGTATCAAGCCTTAGCTCCAGTCTTCTTGGGGTTGGCGGTTGTGTATATCGTTGCTGTGTTTTAGTCATGAAAGAGAGAGCAGAGGCAATCAATCAAGATAAGCGCACAGGTGATCGGAGAGAACGTCTGCGCCGTTTAATTATCACTACCAGTGTTACGACCGCATATGGTTTGCTCATCTGGTTGGCCTTCGACTTGCTTGGGATTGCTGATCTGATGACAAGTGCGATTCTCTTTTGGTTGCCAATGGCCATCGGTGCTATTTCAGTCTACTTCTATGGATGGAATAGTATGATTCGCTGGGTGATCCTTCCAATTCTTGGCATTAGTATTTTTTTCGGCGTTATCCTTGGTAGTGGTCTTGATGGTGCTCTCTGTCTTCTCATAATTGCCATTCCATTCTTCCTTTCTGCGATACTCGGTGGCATTCTGATTGCTATCGTGAAATTTGTGCTGAAAAAGAATGGCCATGTCAGCATTGTACTGATCGCTTTGTTCCCACTCCTTGCCGGTCCAATTGAAAGTCAGTTTAATGGGACATATGAGGAGAATGAAGTTGTGACAACAGTAGTTGTTAATGTTCCGAGAGTGGATGTCTGGGACAGACTGATCTCAGTGGATTCAATAGAGAAAGAGGAGCTAAGCTGGAGTCTGATTCACGCTATTGGAGTACCAGCTCCGGTAAGTTCTCGGTTAGAAGAATGTGGGAGTGGAGCTATTCGACACATTACCTGGGAACAAGGCATTCGATTCGAAGAGCATATCACTGAGTGGAAGCGTGGAGAGCATTTTTCCTATCGTGTAGTTGTTGACCAGAACAGCATCCCGCCGGAAGCCCTCGATAAGCACGTTCGCGTTGGTGGTGAGTACTTTGATGTGTTAGATGGAGGATACCGACTTCTTACGCTTACTGATAGCACTACGTTGGTGGAACTCCGATGCCGCTACCGGCTCAAGACGCGGTTCAATTGGTATGCGCGCTTGTGGGGCAACTATATCATGGATGATTTTCAGCGAGTGATTTTGAATGTGATTAGGGGGAGGTGTGAGAGGAATGCTTGTCCTGAGATTACTTGAAGTGTAGGATATCATGATCCTTAGTGATCCTAACTTCAGAGTAATCTGTCACTCTGAACACAGCGTAGCGAAGTGAAGAGTCTTGCCAGTGTGGCACCGAAATGCGTGGTCGTTCTTACATCGCCAGCGAGATTACCTAAGGTGCTGCCTCCGGCGGTCTTCGGTAGCTCTCAGAAGGACTATGCTGATGGTGTGACTATAGTCTGATTTGAAGTGCCTCGACTGCGAGATCGGATAATTTCTCTTGCGATGAGGCGAAGGCCTTACTCCAGCGTTCTTCTGATTTCAATTCCTCAAGCATCAACGCAGCAAATGCGTCCTGCTCTGTTTCAGAAAGGCGTGCTACTTCTGCAAATACCGTTTTGAGTAGGTGTGTCATTGTTGTTCGGATTATTAGTGCCCTCTCGACGACCATTCCTTCCAACATATTGCAGCCTTGTATTCATCTTCCATAAGTAGGCGCGTGAATCTATTACTCACCAACCTCCAACACCAATCCTTTTAAGTATTCTCCTTCAGGGTGATAGATGTTGATCGGGTGATCGAACGGTTGCGAGAGCTGGTGGAGAATGCGAACGTCACGCCCTGCATCGGCGGCTGCGCCGAAGACGATCTTGCGGAAGAGATCGCGATCCACAACTCCTGAACAAGAGAAGGTGAAGAGGAGTCCTCCCGGACGGAGTCGCTTGATGCCGTGTAGATTCAAATCTTTGTAGCCTCGCGATGCGCGCTGTACGGCCTTCGGAGTTCGGGCAAATGCCGGAGGATCGAGGACAACGATGTCGTAGAGATCACCTTCGCCACGGAGAAACTCGAAGCAGTCGGCAACGATTGCATTGTGCTGCGCATCAGGAAAGTTGCGGCGGACATTCTCATCGGCAAGCGCAACTGCATCGGACGAAACGTCGACGGAATCGACTACGGTTGCTCCACCGGCGAGAGCGTAGAGACTGAACCCACCAGTATAACTGAACGCATTTAATACCCGAGCATCACGGCTGACGTTCTGAAGTAGAAGACGGTTCTCCCGTTGGTCGAGGAAAAAGCCGGTCTTCTGTCCAGAGCCAAAATCGACTCGGAATTCAAGGCCATGCTCTCGTACTACTCGCTCAGTATTTCCCTCTCCACGAAGCCAGCCATTCTCCAAATCAACGTGCTCGAATCGTTCGGCTGCCTCTTTGTTCTTTAGGTAGATATTCTGGAAGCCGATCTCCTGAAATCCATCCAGCAGGTGATCGAGAATTAGCTCTCCTCCCTTCGTCAAAATTTGCAGTACAAGAACATCGCCGTAGACATCGGCAATTACTCCGGGGAGAAAATCTCCCTCAGCGTGGAGAAGTCGGAAGCAGTTGGTGTCGGTAGGGAGAAAGCGTTGACGTAGTTCCCACGCACTGCGAATCTTTCCAATCCAATACCCTCGATCAAATTCTCGCTCTTTGCTCGTGAACTCGAAGAGTCGGCAGATTATCCGGCTGTTCGGGTTGTGGAAGCCGTAGCCGAGAAGTTGGTCGTGGTTTGTCTTGACCGCGATGATCTCTCCCAAGGCAGCTTTCGGATGCGACTTAACAGCACCGGAGAAGACCCACGGATGTCGGTTAACTACAGACCGGTCGCGACCGGAGAGAAGGATCAGTGAAGGAAAGCTCATAGCTGTTGCAGGTCTCTTTGTGTGCTCCGCACAATTTTCTTTTCTTGTCTCGACGAACAATCTAACATAACGACAAGATGATGAACAGACACACACGACTCTTTACGTTCCTGCTGTTGGGGACAATGATTCTTATCGGTTGCGGGAGTGGTGCAGAAAAGGAAGAGGGCGAGGCGAAAAATTTTACGGATACTATGGCACACGAACATGCTGGAGACCATCCAGTTGGAAACGATGTGGCTTGGATGCAGCCAAGCATTCCTGTGAAGGGGGAGGAAGTTCCCTACACGCCCGAGGTGAAAGGCTACTTGGCAATCCCTGAAGGAGGGGAGAAACCGACCGCTGGACTGATTGTGATCCACGAGTGGTGGGGATTGAACGACAACGTTCGAGCAATGACGCGGCGTTTAGCTGGGGAAGGCTACGTAGCACTTGCGGTTGATCTGTATAACGGAAATGTAGCCTCTGTTTCTGACAGCGCAAAAGTGTATATGGGGAGTGTAATGCAGAATCCCGATGCTGGAGTTCAGAACATTGGAAAGGCAATTAGCTATCTGAAAGAGAAGGGGGCAACGAAGATTGGTGTCATCGGTTGGTGTTTCGGTGGTGGGTGGTCGTTGCAGACGGCTATCAACTACCCGGATGATATAGCTGCGATGGTGATGTACTACGGTCAGCTTGAGATGGATCTGGAGAAGTTGAAGAAATTGAAGATGCCGATTCTTGGAATTTTTGGCGAGGAGGATCAGGGGATTCCAGTGGAGCAGGTTGATAAATTCGGTGCAGCACTGAACTCACTGAGTGCCAACGCTGCAATTCAGATCTACCCGAACGCCGGACATGCATTCGCCAATCCATCGGGAGAAAGGTATAACGAAGAAGCTGCGAAGGATGCTTGGGAGAGAACGTCGGCGTTCCTTAAACAGAATCTGTAGTTCGTTTTGAGTGGGAGAGTGTATGAGTTCGTGAGTGTGGGAGTTGATAGAGACAGGACTTCAGCCTGTGTCCAGGTCGGTAGAGGTTGGGGAGTCGGGAATTAAGAATTAAGAATTAAGAATTAAGAGTGTATAGAGCGGGAGTGAATGAGTGCAGAATTCTCATCACTCATTCCTCCCACTCGTTGCCGATAGCTTCTGGGTCTTATCGCATTCTTCTTTGCGTCTTGGCGATCCTTTGCGTCTTTGCGTGACTCAGATGCCCTCCCCAACTTCCATCTCAACCACCCGATCACGATATCCTGACTCCTCAAACCGCAGATCAAACAACGGATGGTATCCCTCCGGAATTCCTCCTTCAAGTTCGGTAGCCTCTCCAGTGAACGTTCGGGGAATGTATGGGTAAAAAAATCGCTCGCTGTAGCCGTTTAGTTGTTCGAAGTCAGTAGGACGAACGTGCTTCTCGATGATCTGGAACGGAATGGCGTCGGAGGTGGGATCGTCGAAATCTTTATCCTCTTCGGTGTCGTCTACTCCTTCTTCCGTTGGAATTGCTGTGCCGAAAATAATCTCCAAGAAATACCACCGCTCTGCTTCGTCGCGATAGAAGTTTGGTAGGAAGACCCACTCTTCCGGGCCGTTGTAGACCTCTTGTGCTTGCGACTGCCCAGAAGAATCGACGAGGCGGATCATGATGTCGGTCGATTGCATGTACTCTTCCGGTGTGAAGCGAACGGCAAGCCAGAGTGCTCCGTCATGTTTGTCGACCTTTATCGGAGTGCGGTAAAAGCTCTTCCTGATCGTGTCCCGCACTGTGCGACTATATCCTTTGAGAGTGTAGGCCAACTTCCCTGCAATCGGCTCAGTCCCTGTGTTCTGGGCAGTTACGATCAGTTCGCTATTTCCCTTTGTCACTTGGGGTCTTGCATTGATGTCGAGCATGATCGGCTCAACCGTCAGTGAAAACTCCCCATCTTCTCCCCCCCCCTCCATCGGGTCGGCTTGAATGACAACTTCGATGATCCCTTCCCCCAAAACGTCACTCGATATGGTGCTCTCTCCCTCAGTCCGCTCGCTTCCTCTGATGTGTGGGAGATACCCCTGTGCTTTCCCGAATCGATCAGCAATTGTGCCCGAGAAGATAGAGCGAGAGCCTTTCGGCAGAGTGAGCGTAAACGTTGTCGCTAAAGCTCCGCTCGGAATTGCGAAGTAAAATCGCTTTGTCTCTCCCGACTTCAGTCTGTGTGAACCGGTGGTGACTTTGTAGTTGTTCTCAGGTGAGAAACGGTAGGGAAGGATGAGAGTATTCAACAACTCAAACTCCACTTCATCTGCCGGAGTTGGCTTCTTTCCCTTTGCCCGACGGGCGATGATCTTTCCGGAGTAGAGTCCCGGCTCAGTCATCTTTGTTCGATCGTACACCACTTCTACTTCCACACCATCATCTCCTTTGATGTAGACTGTCTTCTGAATAGTCTTCATCCAGGGGACGTTTGATTCAAGAGTGAAGGGGCGGAAGAAGTCTTTTTCTGAAGTTGTTGATTCGTACGCTTTCACGTCGCGGCGGGAAATGTAAAACGTCTGTCGCCAGTCGCCATCTGGCACGAAGCCACTTCGCCAAAACGAGGTGAACCCTTCGGTGTCTGGGTAGAAGGGAGAAAAAGTGGATATCTCATATTCCTGAAAGCTGTCAGCATAACCTGTCCGCTTCCAGCGGCGAAGCGTCTCCCACGCCCGTCCTACGTCTACAACTCCACCCCCCTGTTCTATCGGAGCATAGCCGGGAAGAGGATTTGCAGACTGACGAAGCGCTCGGCGAATCAAGCCTTGTCCGGGAATCCAGTTGGGGAATTCTTGCTTGGCTGCGCTCAGCAGCAGAGCAACAAGGCCGGCTGTGTAAGGACTTGCCATCGAAGTGCCACTTGCCCGCATGTCGAAGGAGAAGCGGGGGATGGTGCTGATGGCTGTTCCGGGAGCAACAACATCGGGCTTGTCGACTTCGCCACCACGGGAAGAAAAGTCCCAAAGGATGTCTTGATCGATTACTGCCCCGTATGAGTCCCTTCCAATCCCTTTTGGCAGGAGTGCTCCCACAGCTATTGTTTGCGACGCCGACGCGGGAATCCCAACAGTGGAGATGCCCGGCCCCTCGTTCCCAGCCGACGTTACGACGTAGAGGTTCGGGTGCTCTGGAATTAAATCGTTGATGTACTCTTCCATCGCAGCCTTCCCTTCGTATGCTGAACCGATACCGAAACTCATGTTGATGACTACTGGGATTCCTTCACTTTCAAGCGAGTCGGCAAGGTGGGCCGCATAGTCGTAGGCCCGTTTCATTGTTCCGGCAATCGTGAGATCGTCGTTCGGGTCGCTGGAGAACTTCACGGAGATCAACTGTGCTCCCGGTGCTACGCCGTTGAACCCCGGCTCATCGTTGATTTCGTATCCGGCAGCAATGCCGGCAACGTGCGTTCCATGTCCCCCCATGTCGTAGTGGAAGGTAACGCTCTTCAATTCTGAATTAATCTCAGCACCTACGGTTATCGGAGAGTCACTGTAATCATTCTTCTGAGGGAAGGTAAAAGTCTCTCGATCTTCCCGGTAGCTTCTCAAATTTGTTTCTCCTTCCAGACTTTCATCTCCATCGGCATCAACAACAACGTGCCAACCATCCGGCCCTTGATAGAGGAGTGCACCGAAGAGAGTAGCAGATTCACCATCTCCATCGAAGTCACGAATGCTTGAATTCTGATAGCGGGACTCGTCCATCACGCCGATGTACCACCTGTCGTCAACTGGCTGTGGGTCGAGCGTCGTGAACTGCTTAAGTTCAACGGAAACTTTGTCGGAGCGGAGCTTCTCTCCATCGCGACGGGCGGGATAGAATTGAACAACATTCGAGCCGGAGACATCGACTAAGTCGATCACTTTCGGTTCACCAGTTGATGTCTGCTGTAGGCCGGGAATTGAGGGATCAATCCCCGTATCCAATATCAGCACCAACACTCCTCGTCCGTCGTACGTCGGGTTGTTTATCAGGAACGTGTCGATCCCCGCAGTGGAGAGAGACATGAAATTCCACGGAGGGAGGTAGGGAACGCCGGAGATAGAGTCTCCCTGCTCTTGTGCGGTGAGAGATATCCCTAAGAGAAAGAAGAAGGGTAGAATAAATGTTCGTCTTTTCAGCACGGTCGTTGTCTGTTCGTCTTTAGCAGTTGAGATTGAGAAAGCAAAAAACGAAGATAGGGAGGAATAGAGTAGGTAGAGGTGAAAAAAGAATGCCCACTCTTCTCGGCTGTCTGAAGAGTGGGCGTTGAGTTAATATCTGATTGAAGTTCGTTGCGGCGATCTCTCCTTTCCTTCTACCACAATATCGGATAATGACTATTGGATAACGAATGAGCAGCTTTGCACCCCTCCCTCTCCTTCAATGCGGACTACATATCGTCCCGGCGTTAAATCTTTCACAGAGATATCAACGGAAGAGAGTCCAACGGCGATAGGATAGCTCTTCACATCCTTTCCGAGAAGGTCGACAATCGTGGCTGATCCTGTGTGGCGCAACTCTACTGGTAGGTGGAGTGTAATGCGGTCGTTCGC
>JBFWSB010000098.1:0-12392 GCA_050248595.1 Kapaibacterium sp. (SeqCode) | reverse complement strand
TAGCACTAATTCCAGAACCTGACCAGAACCAGATTGATGACGGACTGGAACGGCGCATGGAGCGCGCCCAGCGAGTGGTAACGCTCGCCCTAAGTCTGCGCGAAGCGGCGGGCAAGAAGGTCGACCCAATTCTCCGAAAAGTTCGCCAACCATTGAAGCGCATTCTAATTCCAGTTTCGAGCACCGAAGAAGAGAGTGAGTTCCGGCAGGTTGAGGCGATCATCACCGAAGAATTGAACGTGAAGGGTGTTGAATATATCGGGACTGATCGTGAATCGGAGATTGTGAAGGTGAAGGCGAAGCCAAACTTCAAGTCAATCGGGCCTAAGTTTGGTAAGGATGCCAAGCGCGTGGCCAGTAGAGTAAACGCCTTGACGAGCGGAGAAGTTCGGGAACTTCAGGATAAGAAGATGTTGGTGATCCAAAGCGAGGGTGATGGATTTGAGCTTCACATCGACGATGTTGAGATTATCCACGAAGATATTCAAGGATGGTTAGTAGCCACCGAGGGGACAATTACGGTAGCTCTGGATACCGAACTTGACGAGGCACTCCGTGGCGAGGGACTTGCCCGCGAGTTCGTCAACCACGTTCAGAAACTGCGGAAAGATTCTGGTCTGGAAGTTACCGACCGAATTGGCCTTCGATACGCTACGGAGAATGAAGAGCTGGCTACGGCCCTCAATGCAGAGAGCAACTACATTATGTCCGAAACACTGGCAAAAGAATTCTCCCGTACTGAGAACATTGAGGCAGAGGTGATTGAGATTGAAAAAGATCGACTCTTCTGCCGCATCGGACTTGAACGGATGGAAGGGTAAGCGAGACAAGTCTTTTACAGCAAACATATTCAGAAGCGGAGGCACGAGAATGGCAGCAGCAAAAAAAGCGACGAAGAAAGCGTCAGCTCGAACAGCTTCAAAGAAAACAACCAAGAAGGGAGTGACTAAATCGTCGGGAACTCCTGCAAAAAAGAAAGCTGCCGCGAATAAACCGGCTGCAAAAAAAGTAGCATCTTCCCC
Source organism: Kapaibacterium sp. (SeqCode) (assembly GCA_050248595.1). Lineage (GTDB taxonomy): Bacteria > Bacteroidota > Ignavibacteria > OLB7 > OLB7 > JAGWAZ01. The sequence continues at coordinate 11,370 of JBFWSB010000098.1, read as the reverse complement.
AGCAAAGAAGGCTGTTTCCGCTAAAAAAGGTGGAGCAAAGAAGAGTGCGAAGAGTAGTGCAGCGAAGCCTTCCGTACCGAAGAAAACGACGAAAAAAGAGGTTACCAATAAAAGCGTGAAGAAAGCAACAACACCATCGGCCAAGAAGACGGCATCGAAGAAAGAGACTGCACCCGCAAAGAAAGCTCCGGTTGCTCCCCCACCTTCAAAGAAGATTGTGGTGAAGAAGAGAAAGCTAACGGCAACTGCTGTGAAGGCCGCAATGCAAGAGTTGCCGACAACGGCATTCTCTCCATCAACCGGAACCGCAACAAACACCCCTTTCTCAAAAAAAGAGCTGGCGAAATTCAGTGACATGATTCACCAGATTCGCGAAGACAATGTTCGCGAACTTGAAGAACTGAGTGAGCAACTCCGAGAGATGACTGCAAACGAAGGGGGAGACGACAATACCTACTCCCTCCACATGGCAGAACAGGGAACCGATGCAATGGAGCGGGAGAAGACATTCCTGCAAGCACAGCGGACAAGCGATTATATTAAGAAGCTCGACGAAGCGTTGCTCCGCATTCATCAGGAGAAGTTTGGACTTTGTCGTGTCTGTGGTCTACAGCTCGACAGTCGCCGCTTGATGGCTGTCCCTGTCACACAGGTCTGCACAGTTTACAAGAATACATCTAAGCCTTGCATCCCGGGCAAACACTTTATCGAAACGTTCGTTGAAGACGACGACTAACTGAGAAACCACGTGCGCAAACTGCTCACACTATCGGCCTTGATCGTCTTGATCGATCAGGTAACAAAAATGGCGGTGAAGGGATTTACTCTGTTCGGAATCCACCACGAGGGGATGGAACGAGGGCAGAGTATTCCGGTGATCGGAGACTTCATTCGCTTCACTTTTGTTGAGAATCCCGGCATGGCCTTCGGGCTTGATTTTGGTGCGCCACTGCTGCTTGGACTCTTCTCGATTGGAGCAGCGGTTTTCCTTGTCTACCTGCTTCGCAAGGCACGCGACACGAAAATTGGTGGCTTCCACTATGCTCTCGCTCTGATCTTAGGCGGAGCTGTTGGCAACTTAATCGACCGTGTCTTCTACGGAGTTTTCTACGACTATGCCTCTCTGTTCCACGGGAAAGTTGTCGACTTTATCGACGTTGACATTCCAGATAATCTCTTTGGACTCTCCATCGACCGGTTTTATGTCTTCAACATCGCGGACTCAGCTGTCTCTGTCGGCATTGTTCTCCTGCTGATCTTCTATCCGAAGTATGAGAGGATGATGAAGGAACGAAAGGGAGTTGGGATTGAAGAAGCTGAAGGAGAGGATGTTGAGGTGGATGGCGAGATCGATTACGATGAAGGAGTCAATACGATGACTGACGACATGTTACTCAACCAGACACGATTCCACCAGTCATCAACTGAATCGGGCGACCAGCAGGACGATAACAAGTCGGCAAAGGATAGTGGAGACCACAAGTCGCACGGTAACGATAGCACGAAGTCTTCTCACACTAACGACGATTCGAAGTCACACTCTTCTTCGAGTCACCATTCGGATCACCATAGCTCGCGATCTCACGATTCCGATTCTACAAGTTCTTCAGGTGGTGGCTGGTGGAGCAGTCACTTCGGATCGAGCGATTCAGGATCAAGTAGTGACTCAGGGTCGAGCGACTCAGGAGGCTGGAGCGACAGCGGAGGATCCGACTCTTCGTCGTTTGATTAACCGTATAAATCTTCTTTGAGATGCTGAATTATTCGAGGACTTGGTGTAAAGAACACCAAGTCCTCGAAACAATTATAGTGCCTCTACCTTTACCTTCTCCCGGAAGGTCTTCATGAACTTCTGCACCTTCGGACTCACTACCGCCATACAGTATGGTTGGTAGGGGTTCGTGTCGAAGTAATTTCGGTGGTAGTTTTCCGCAGGATAGAACTTGTCGAGTGGACTGATCTCAGTGACAATTGGGTCGCTCCAGAGATCACTCGCGTCAACCTCCTCCTTCTTCGCCTCAGCAATCTCTTTCTGCATCTGATCGTGATAGAAGATCACCGAGCGATACTGCGTCCCAACATCTGCCCCCTGCCGATTCATCGTTGTTGGGTCGTGTGTGTGGAAGAAGACTTCTACAATATCACCGTATGAAATCACATCCGGGTCAAACGTTACCTGTACCACCTCGGCATGTCCTGTCACTCCGGAGCAAACATCTTGATAGGAAGGATTCTCCGTCATCCCTCCGGCATATCCTGACTCAGCTGAGATTACCCCTTTCAGTCGGAGCATAATCGCCTCGACACACCAGAAGCACCCACCACCGAACGTTGCTGTTTCGTAGTTATTCGTTGTCATAGTCGGTTTCTACCAATAGTTGAATTCTGCGCGATGCGCTACAAAACTACGTTGAGTAATTGGAAGATTCTGAACTTACGTTATGGCAGCCCTAACGGACGAACTATCACAAGTTGGGATGCCCTCTTCTCTGTTGTCGAAGCTTCGAGGAAATAGACTCCTGCAGGAAGTTGCTCCAGATTCAAACGGATCGAGGTTTTCCCACCAGTCACTTCCCCATCCCACACGCTGTAGACCACTTGCCCCAGCACATTTCTTAAAGAGGCTTGCACCGGCTCGGAAGCCTCAATACTGACAAACAGTTCCCGGTCAGCCGGATTTGGGTAGACCGAAAGGTTGAGGTCAGACTGATCTGATGTGATACGCCTCCCCTCATCAACTCCACTTACATAGTCAGCCGGGCGAAGGTAAACTCCATAGATGTCGGGATCAAGTCCCCGGTAATCTTGCCAAGCAACAATAAGCGTATCGCTCCTAAAGAGAGCCGTAGGAGTCTTCGATAGTGATTCGACTTGGCTAAGACGAACATTGTCCAGCTTCTCTCCACCACTCGATTGCAGTAGACGAAGCCCCACTCCATCAAACGTTGTCATTCGCGTCCCGCTGCGGGATGTCGTGACAACCGCAATCACTCCATCGTTCGGGTTCTGTGCGATAGAAATCCCCGTCAGCGAATCTGCCTCTCCCTCCCATCTCGCGAGCATCAACAAATTTTCATCGTAGATCCGTAGCCGCAACGGTAATCCATCGTGTGGTAGGTGGTAGACAAGTGACCACGTTCCCCGAAGCCGAACCAAGCCGGAGTGTGTAGTCGACCATTCAGGAAAAGAAGCGGTCTGCACCACATCTCCTGTCGACGTGAGTATGCGAGCCGCCCCTTGATTGGTCACATCAATGTATTTGTCAATACCAAGAGGTGCAATGGTGAGATATGTCCCACCATTTATTGAAGCTGACGTGTGAATTCGTTGCCAGATAACCTGTTGGAGACTGTCGTAAAGGGTCACAAGAAATGTATCGTAGGAATCGGTGATGCCGACTAACAGATTCCTGTTCTCAAGCTCGCCCGAGGCACTGCTGAGATAACGAACGTGGTGTGATTGCCAAGTTCCCCCAAAATAGTCCCCCCCTTCACTCGCAAAACGCTTCCACTTTCCATTGACAGGAAGATTCAAGTAGAATTTCCAGAAATGTTGATCGACAGTTATTGAAAAATCAACTTTGATAACCTGAACTCGGGTTTCAGTAGTTCCCAACAAGATCCCTTGTGGACTATCAATCGTGCCAAACTTCACATCTCCTTTGAAGGCATTATCTGGAGCATAGCTTGCAGTTTGTCGAACTTCATCCTTGATGAAATCCCATGAATGAAGCAGGACTTGAGGACTATTGCTCCACGCAATGAAGAGACTCCCATTTGTAAGGTGTAGACGGGGTTGAGAATGAGGAACTCTCTTTTCTTCCAAAACTACCGGAGATGCCAAGCTCACCCCACCTAATTCAACACAGCTTGTGGTTGGACAACTTGTCCGAACAGGTTGCTGGGAAGTCGAGCACTCGGTGACTTCATATGCATCTTTCGACACCTCAGCAAAGTTTCCTTTTCTATCTATTGTGTAGTGCCACGTATACTCGCGAATTTCAAGATTTATCTCACTAGGAAAGTGTTGCGATGATTTTGCATAAAGAATGAATTTATCAGATAGATCGCACGCCTTGCTTTTATCCGTCACATAATATCGAATATTCGGACCGAACGATGCTCCCATTCCAATTGCAATACGATTCAACTTCACCTCTTCTCTCTCAGTCAGCTCTCCAGATTCGGTTGATAACACTCCTGAAACCAATCGGAACTGCACGTCAGCATCGAAATAACTGAATTCCTCCGGAGCACGCGCTGTCACGAAAAACATTCGATACCGACCAGTGCTATCGAGAATCAATACTTCTGTCAGGGCAACTATTGAATCCTCACGATGGTAGAAAACAACACGTGTTGGCAGAGTATCGAACATCGTCCGATATGTATAGAGTGAGTCGCCACGAATCAACGCTAATGAAGAATCGGGAGCAATTACAGAGGGGGAGGAAAAGTAGAAAGGATTGATTCTACGCCGATCAATCCTTCCATCAGAATAAATGAAGAGAGGAGGTTGCCCTGAAAGCTCAACGATAGTAGCTCCGTCGAAAAGGTCGACAGTGTAGATCTTCAGCCCTTTCCCTTCTGCCACAAACTCCTCGTCGGCGAGAGGAGTTCCTTGAAGGTCGATATCACGTTGGTAGAGTCCGACGGCTCCTACCCGCCGGTCATTCCACAACACCCGGAAGTGATTTCCGACAGTTAAGACCTCGACAAAACCATACGGCACGGCATCTTCTCCCGTAATAATCTCTGGAATGCCAACCGGTTGGTTATCCAGAACAATCTGACTGTAGAGAACATTTTGGATGCCTCCTGAGGCGTTCTGCTTGGTCGATCCCCAGACCACAAGCTCAACATTACCAATTGAAGCTGCCGACTGAATCTGAATATCGGTTGGGAGGGTCGGTACGAGCGGATCTCGTGAAAGAAGCACGTTTTCCGGCTGCGCGTGTAGAATCATCGCCGAAAAGAGGAGCGAGAGAAGGATATAGCCGTAACGCATCACAACCTCCAAAGGTATCGTGGTGATCGATGCAGAGGAGCCTTATTAGCCCGTTTCTCTATTTACGAAATCCTCACTCCAAAATCAATCCAGTTTTTCTTCCCTCACTCAGCTGGTATTTTTTTTTGATGAGATCAATCTACAATCGCCCATTTTGGTCGAGAAATCGCACTTTTCTGCTCTGTTCTCTTTCCTCGCGAAAAAAAAATATTCCCTTTAAGACCCTTTTAAGTCCTGCCAATAGACTGATTACTGTTCGTTCGCTGCTGAGAGAAATGGCAGCCCGGAAATGAGAATTCAGAGAACAATTATAAATCAACAGTAAATCAGAGAGCATTCAAAATGGAGACCACAGCAAAAAACCGCAAGAAATTCGCATTCCTCGTCCACCCACGTGCAGATGTACGAGAAGACCTCGGCAATATCCTGAAGCCACTCGGATTGATTCCGAACCGCGTTTACAACAGCGCATTGAAGCACTTGCCACTTCCGGCATTCAACATTGGTGAAGTCAGCTTTGCTGATCGTCCGAACGAGACGGCAGGCTATATCATCATGGTTCCGCAAGGAGCACGGGCAATGCTTGAGCAGGGACGAAGCAAGGTGATGCCGAAGATTGAGGCAGCGGTAAACAAAGCTGTGGAACTTGGTGCAGAGATTGTTGGACTTGGAGCATTGACGGCAACGGTTGCGAAGGGGGGAACACTCCTGAAAAATCGGAAGGACATTGCCGTCACCAACGGCAACGCCTACACCGCCTGGATGACTTTCGAGGGAATTAAGCGGCTGATGAACGAATTCCCAACACACAACCCGACAATTGCATTTGTGGGGGCAACCGGAAGCGTGGGGAGCAGTGTGGTGGAATTGGTGGCAGAGTCGGATCTGACAGTCAACATGACACTTGTTGCACGAGATATGCCACGCCTGCACGCTCTGGCCGACAAAGTTCACAGAACAGATGCTTGGACGAACGTGAAGGTCTCCAACTCGATTGACTCAGTAAAAGATGCCGACCTCGTGGTTCTGATGACCAGCTCTGCCGACTGCCTGCTGAAGAGCGAACACCTGAAGCCGGGAGCAATTGTTCTGGACGACACACAGCCCCGGAACACCGATCCGAATCTGATAGTGGAACGCCCAGATGTCCTAATTGTTGACGGTGGGTTGGTTGCGGTTCCAGGTGTGGAAATCAACGCACACATTGGACTCCCACGAGGGCACGCTTACGCCTGCTTAGCGGAGACGATGCTTCTGGCACTGAACGGTCACGAAGGACACTTCAGTCTCGGAAACCCAACACGGGATCAAGTCGACACGATTGCAAACACCGCTCGACGATTCCGTCACCTCGGCTTCGAGCTTGCCTCTCTCCGCTCCTTCAACAACCTGATTGATCCGGTAGAAGTAGCGACAACACGGAAAATCAAGCCAATCCGAAAGATCGTCGGCAGACAGATACCACAGCCAGCGTTTGGGTTTTAGAGTGTATAGAGTTCGTAGAGTTGAGAGTTCATAGAGTGGTAGGCGCAGGTCTTCAGCCTGTGTCGGGATAACGGAAGACTGAAAGTCTACCAACGTAAGAGTCGAAGAATCAAACATCGCAGAATCAACCTGCTTCCAAAGCAAGATTAATAGAGAAAAACAATGAAAGCGCACAACAATACTCGGGTCGTAATTCTTGGTGGTGGCTATGTCGGAGTCCACGCATATCGAAGCTTGATAAAGGGAGCGGGAGATTTGGTTCGTTCGGGAAAGCTTTCGATTACGGTGATCGATCCACACACACACCACACCTTTCACGGGTGGTCGGGGGAAACGGTTGCCGGAATTATCAGAGATGAGAATCGCCTCTCCCCTCTTCGGCAACTTTTTCCAAAAGCAGAGGTGGTCAGAGGATATGCTGTGAGAGTAAATCGCGCCGAGCGAAAGGTGATCGTCGCCCCAGTTGGATCCGATGAACGGATTGAAATACCGTACGATCAACTCATCATTGGTACCGGAGTTCGCGATTCACTCGACTCGATACCCGGAGTCCAAGAATATGGCATAACGCTTCGAGGAAGTAGCGGACCAGATATGCTCCGGCAGCGGGTGATTGAACTAACGGAACAGGCTGAGCTGGAAGAGAATGAGGAGAAACGTCGCTCGCTCCTCCGATTTGTGATTGCTGGTGCTGGCTTCACCGGCGTCGAGATGGCAGCCGCTATTGCCGAGCTTCTCAAGACATTGCGTCCTGACTACCGGGTACTGCAGGAGATAGACCCGGAGATTATTTTGGTTCACGCCGGAGGAATGATCCTCCCACAACTTGGTGAGCAATCCCCAAAGCTGGCCGACTACGCCACCCGCCAACTACTTGACTACGGTGTTCGTTTCCGATTCTGGACGCGGATGATCGAGATAACGCCGGAGGGAGCTGCACTAAACGACGGAACATTTATCACCGCCGGGACTGTGATCTCAACAATCGGCACCAGCATCAAGCCAATGCCTGGTACTGGAGACTTTCGTCGCGACCGACTTGGAAGGATTTTCACATCGCCTGACCTCCGTGCCGAGCAGTCAGTAAACATCTGGGTCGGGGGAGATTCGGCAAACGTCTACAACACAAAAAGTAGGAAAGCCTGCCCGCAGAACGCACTCTGGGCAATCAAGCAGGGAGAGCACATCGGAAAAAATCTTGCCAGACTGCTAACCGGAATGCCTGTGAAACCGTTTACTTATCCTGGACTGGGTCAGGCCGCAAGTCTTGGAATCGGCAAAGGTATTGTAGAGTTACGTGGAATGCAGTTTACCGGAGTCATTGCTTGGATCATGCGGCTCTTCTTCTTCCTCCACTTTACACCATCGCGTAGCGTAGCGTTTCGAGCACTGGTTGATTGGGTCACCCTCCCGATAGGCAAACGAAACAGAAGTCTGAACGGCAACAATGGAATCCGAACCTTGGATGGTTCAGAACGGAAAACAACCTCGGGGTTTCTCAGGTTCAGCGACATCACTGCCCACTGGAACTGAGAGGCATATCAAACAAAGCATGTGAAGGGTGACGTCAGAAAGCAATAGCAGCACGACTCACCTGTTGACAAGACACAGCAGTCGTAGAAGACGCGTTATATAACTATGGGCGTGGTTGGCGTTTTCTCACGACAGTTAAGCTCCTCGGAGTGTGGGTTGTGCCCACTCCGGGGAGCTGTGTGTTTATAGCACCTGAAACCGTGCAACTTCCACTGCCGAGTCAGCCTTTAGAACCAGTGTATATGTACCGGAGGGCAATGCGCGCAGATCAAGAAGTATTGTGGATTTACCAACCGAGAGTTCTTGAATTTCCTCCGCCACAACAACTTGCCCCCACGCACTATAGATCTGAAGCATGATGGGTCGATCTGACGAACTCTCAACTGTAAGTGCAACTTCATCAGTAACAGGATGAGGTACAATGCTGAGAAGCTTCAGAAGACCTTCTCCCGGTCTATCTCCCTACTCCCTAACGTTCTATCAGCACAACAACCATCTATCAGACGTTAGGCGAACACCCGATGTATGTTTTTTGTTAGTAGAGGGATAGATTTTTGCACCATCTAAAACTGATCTCCCCTCTCTCTTATAGAGGAGCCAGATGAAGTATGATAGGGGGATCCTCCTTGGTGTCCGCCGCAGCGGATGGTGTCCTTCGTGGTTATTCTCAGACGGCTAGCTCCTCTTGAAGACTGGTTTGCATCATATCTGAACCGTCGTCGCTAGAACATAGATGCCACCGTATCATTCAATCTTCTTCAACTCTCCCACTGTGATTCTGATAACTTCCCGAATTCTATCTTTGCACAAACGGTCGAAATTCTTTCCCGGACTTTTGACGTTATTCACTAACACTTCCCAAAGCTATGCGCCTACTGTTAGTTGAGGATGAGCCTGATATTGCTGAGATCATTCTGGAGATCCTTCAGGCTGAAGGATATAATGTCGACCTCTGTGCGACTGGGGATGCAGCTGAAGAGGCAGCATACGTTGAAGAATACGATCTCTTTGTACTCGACCGAATGCTGCCCGACATTGATGGCTTAACCCTCTGCGCAATTCTCCGCGAGGCACATCCCAGCACTCCGATTCTGATGCTCACATCCTTGAGCGAACCAGACTACCGGGTGGAAGGACTTGATGCTGGCGCGGATGATTATCTCGGCAAACCGTTTCATCCCAAGGAGTTAACCGCCCGGGTTCGAGCTCTTCTCAGGAGAAATGCTGTAAGCCGTACCCCGGTTCTGCGATGTGGAAAACTGACGCTCGATCCTGAACGGCACGAAGTCAGAATCGAGACTGCCGTTATAGCTCTCTATCCCAAAGAATATGCGATTCTGGAATACATGATGCGCAACAGTGGCAAGATTCGAACGCAGCAGCAGATCGGGGAGAGCGTCTGGGGAAGCGCGTACGAACCGAACTCGAATATCGTTGAGTCCCACATCAGTAGAGTACGGCGGAAGTTAGAGGCAGAAGGACTAACCGGTCTGATTCAAACAATCAAGGGAGTAGGATACAAGATTATGGATCAGCAATGAAGATCTTTCGAGCGTTCGGAATCAAGGCACGCCTGACCCTCTGGTGTATCTTAATGTTCAGCGGAGGCATGGTCACGATCCTCTTCGTCCGCTCGATCATCATCGTTCGAGGAGAACTTGCTCGACTTGACGAGCTTGGAAGTGACTACGCAAATTATTTACTCTCTCACGAAGAGGCCTGGACAGACGATACGGCAACGCTCTTCCGAGCAATGGATGAACTCTGTGCAAACTCTGATCTCCGCTTCCGCTCTCTCTGGATTTTCCTCAGCGATGACCACCATGTTCTCTACGATAATTCCGTGCGCCACGTCGTTCCAATCTTGCTCGACTCGCTCTACAGTCGTACTCCCTCACTTGAATCGGGCAGCTACCAAACAGTTGCCTACCACAATCAGGAGTATCGCCTCCACGCACGTAGCACTCCCCTTCCCTACCACCTCTACGTTGTCTTACCTTTGAGTGATATCCAGAATATTCTCTGGAAAGGACAGGTGTTTATGTTCATCAGCTTGTTCATCCTGACAATATTCGTAGGAGGAGGATGCTGGCTGCTGTTGCACAATGCCTTCAAGCCAATGAAGAAGAGCATTCAGGCTGCTGAGAATATTAGTCTTACCGATTTACAGTTGCGGTTGCCTCCGGGAGAGAATCATGATGAGCTGTCGGAGTTAACCGAGAGTCTAAACAGGATGATTGCTCGTCTCGAGAAAGCAAGTGATGCACAACGGCGATTCATCACCAGTATGACACACGACCTGCGCACTCCCCTAACGATACTGAAGTTTGATCTGGTACAGAGCGTGGCAGAGGAAGAAGACCCTGCTGTCCACAAACGAATAGAACGCTCTCTCCGACAAGTGGAACGTCTTGAGGTGTTGACAGCCGAACTTCTGGCCATTGCAAAGCTTGAAGCAGGAGCACTACGACCTGATCTTCGAACTGTACAGTTAAAGAGTCTACTGCTGGAGCTTATGAACGATAGTAGACCCCGAGCAGAAGAAAAAAATATCACGCTCAGCACAACACTTCCCGAGGACGAAGTCCCCTGTTTTGCCGACTCACTTCTTCTACGCCGTGCCCTAAACAACATCGTAGAAAACGCCTTAATCTACTCGAACGAAGGGGGAACGATTCACCTAAAGATGACCGCCACTCCAGCAACAGTTCTCCTGTCGGTCACAGACGATGGGCTTGGAATGACACGAGCAGAAGTTAAACAGGCCACCAAACGTTTCTGGCGTGGGTCGAGTGGCAAAGAGAAGTCGGGCACAGGACTGGGCTTATCTATCGTCAAAGATATTGTCGAAGCTCACGGTGGTAGCTTGGAGATTGTCTCGGAACCGGAACAGGGGACGACGGTTACACTTAAACTTCCACGCTGATTAGTTCTGTAAGGTTGCTGTAAGGTTGCCCTCGTACATTTGTACAAGTAAAGGGAACGAAATTCTACAGTGATCAACCATTCTCACAGTAAGAACAGATCTTTCAACCAATCAAGAAGTTGACACAACAAAAAGCTCAATGCTGATTTTACAGGGATGTTAAAATTCAATCGATAGCTTTGCTATCCTGTGATGTGTACCTGAATAAACTTATATCCTTTTGACGATCACGTGAGTTCGGTTGAGTTACTGTATATGTCTTTCGTTTTTGCAAGGAGTGTCTGTTAAGCTCGCTTTCTTTTGGGTTCGGCGTTTGTTAGAATATCTGGGAAGTGTGCATGGATACGTTACGCTACCCGATCCTTTGTTAGCAAAAGCTTGATTGACATGATGTTGGGCAGTGGCGATCTCGGGAAATC
>JBFWSB010000097.1:0-12486 GCA_050248595.1 Kapaibacterium sp. (SeqCode) | reverse complement strand
ATCCGAACTTCCTTGCGCGGTTTTCTCGCTCCTCTTCTTCCTCAGTCGAGTGGCGCAGATCATCACTTGTTGCGTGGAAGTATTTCCGACCCAGAACAATAAGAATCGCAATGCAGGCGATTTGAAAGGCAAGCTCGAACCAAGCGTGTCCAGCAAGAAAAGTCTGGAATTTAAGGACAAGCGCAGATGATGCAAAGGCTGCGATCAGGGCGTAGACGCAGTCGATGAGGGAAGCCCCGATACCGATTCGTATGCCGGTTGCAAAGTTCCCTTGAACGCCCTGCTTGATGACGGCCACGGAGATTGGTCCTGGTGGAATCGACATACCAAAGCCGACAACCAGACCGATAAGTATCGAACCGATCATTCGCTACTCGGCCTCATCAAATGCAAGCTTCGTTGCCCCAGCCTCAATCTGCACTGGATAATCGCCGGTGAAGCAGGCGGTACAGTATCCAACACCATCTTCTGCTGGTGCAGATTCAATAAGTCCATCTACCGAGAGGTACTGTAGGGTATCAACCCCAAGCTCATCTCGAATCAACTCTACATCTAAGTTGTATTGGTTAGCTATCAGTTCTTCCTTTGAGGGGAAATCCATGCCATACAGGCATGGGTGTGTGATTGGAGGGGAGCTAATTCTTAGGTGAATCTTTTCAGGCTCAGCACTGCGAAGCATATTAACCAATGCTTTCGAAGTTGTTCCACGAACAATTGAATCGTCGATCACAACAACGTTCTGATCTTTCAACACTCCTTTAACAACATTGAACTTCGTTCGAACTTTAATCTCTCGATTCTTCTGTCCGGGCGAAATAAAAGTTCGTCCTACGTAGTGACTTCTAATCAATCCAATCTCATGGCGTGTGTTTGGAGCGTTTAACTCTCGGTTTACTTGACTGTAGCCGAGGGTCGCTGTGTTCGATGAATCGGGGACACCGATCACTACGACTTTCTCATCCTGAACTTCCGGCTCAACGCCAGCCTCTTCTGCGAGACGTTTGCCAAGTTTTCTTCTGACTTTATCGACGGAGTTGCCGAAAATTCGACTGTCTGGACGTGAGAAGTAGACATACTCGAAGATGCAGTGGCGAGCCTCAGGAGTAATGTCATCGATTTGAATCGACTTAATCTCACCGGTTTTAACCGTCTCATCGTCGATAATCACAATCTCATTGTGCCCAACATCGCGGATATACTCGGCTTGGAGAATATCGAATGCACACGTTTCGGAGGCAACGACATAGCCATCACCGACGCGACCAATCGACAGGGGGCGGAAGCCGTGCGGATCGCGAGCCGCAACCAAACCTTGATCAGTAAGAATCGTGAGTGAATAGGCTCCCCGAACAATGCGCAGAGCGTCGCGAATACGTCCGATAATGCTATCTTCGCGGCTTCGTGCAATCAGGTGAAGAATCACCTCGGAATCGGTTGTCGTCTGAAAAATGGCTCCCTCTTCGCTCAACAATTTCCGAAGAGTAGCCGAGTTCGTAAGGTTGCCGTTGTGTGCCAGTGCCAAATGTCCAACAGCCGAAGAGTTAATAATGAAGGGCTGGATATTAGCACGTTTGATAGTTGATCCAGTAGTAGAGTAGCGATTGTGCCCAATCGCATGTTCTCCACGAAGTTGTTCAGAAAGGATCTGAGGATCGTTGAAGACGTCGAGAACGAGACCGTGTGCCTTGTGAATAGCGAACGAACGTTCGCCCGGACGTTTTAAACTCTCTCTGGAGGCGACGATTCCGGCTGACTCTTGACCACGGTGTTGTAGAGCGTGGAGAGCGTAATATGCCTGTACGGCAGCTTCTGGATGGTTGTAGATACCGACAACACCGCAATTACACAACGGCTTGTCGATTTCGCGATTCTTGACAGCATTGGTTTTCATAAATGCAAATCTACATCGAAAAGAAGAAAACCGAGCTTTTCGTTAGAGGCTGAAACAAGCAGAGGGTAGAACGGATGAAAATAGCCCTGATTGGTCCAGCATACCCCTACCGTGGGGGAATTGCTCACCATACAAATCTCTTGGCAAGAGTGTTGAGAAAGCGAGGTCACGAAGTTGATGTGATCACTTTCAAGCGTCAATACCCAAAATTTCTCTACCCGGGAGCCTTTCAGGAGGAGGGAGGGGAAGTATTTGCCGACATTGAGTCGGAGCGGCTAATCGACTCGATGAATCCACTGAATTGGCTTTCTGTAGGGCGTGAACTGCGGAGCAGGGGATACGATCTCTACGTCTTTCGGTTTTGGATTCCCCTTTTTGCCCCTGTTTTCGGGACAATAGCCCGGAGCGTTGGGGGGAAGAGAAGTGGGAAGGTCTTGATGATCTTGGATAACCTGATTCCCCACGAAAAGCGGTTCGGTGACAAGCTCTTTACCCAATATCAGTTCCGTTATTGCACAAAGGCAATCTCCCAATCTTCAACAGTTAGCAAACAATTCAAAGAGCGCTTTCCAACGATTCCTGAAACGATGTTGCCTCACCCTGTCTACGAACACTTTGGTGACCCGATTCCGAAAGAGGATGCGAGAAAGGCTTTGCAAGTCGAGAATCGGCCTACACTTCTCTTCTTTGGCTTTGTGCGGAGGTATAAGGGACTCGATCTTCTCTTAGAGGGAATGCCTGCTATACTCGAACATGTCCCTGAAGCCCAACTTCTTGTTGTGGGTGAATTCTTCGGTGATCCAAAGCCCTACTTCGATATTATCGAAAGGCATGGTTTGGGTACTCGGGTAATGGTCTACGACAAATTTGTCCCGAACGAAGAGGTGACAAAGTGGTTCTCTGCCTCTGATCTTCTTGTTTTGCCCTATCGTTCGGCAACGAACAGCGGGATAGTGCAGATAGGCTACAACTTTGCTCTTCCATCGGTAGTAACCGATGTCGGTTCTCTCTCAGAAGTTGTGATCGATGGTGTGACCGGCTACGTTGTAGAAAAAGCTGAGCCTGATATGATTGCCGAGGCGGTGGAGAAGGCCTTTTTACCAGGAGCAGCAGAACGTCTGCGTGAGGGGATAATCGAAGAGCGAAAGAAGTATAGCTGGGAAGCGTTTGCTGAGGGATTAGAGAAATTTGTCGGTGAAGGTTGGTCGCGTTGAAAAAGGCAGAAAGGTCAGTCTGTACCGTCAGCTAAACTCTCCACCCACTGAACGTAGGTCTCAATATCGAACTTTCGCTTTAAGCCGTTGGCGTTCATATATCGAACAGTCCCGAAGACCGAACGTTCTCCCCAGGGACGGTCGTGTTTGCCAAAAATCCACGCGACGTTTGCGTAAGAATTTGGGTCGCGGCCATCTAAGAAATATTTGTTGTTCAGGTAGAGGAGTGTTTCATAGGCAACTTCAGGGGAACGAGACCACTCAATCACCTTCTTTCCCCAGTACATTCGCATATACCCTTTCATCATACCGCGCCGTTTCATCTCATTCATTGCAGCGTTCCAATACGGGTCGTGGGTTTGCGCACCTTCGAACTCTTCTGTTGTGTAGAGGAAGTCGCGACTGTCTTCTCGATGCTTGTCGAGTGTTTTGATACTCCACTCAGGGAGTGATTTGTACGAGTCGTAGTGCTCGTTCTGTTCTACAAAATTGATTGCAAGCTCACGCCGAACTATTAACTCTTCAATCAAGCCAGCAACGTTCTCATCCGATGGGCTTGCGTTGGCAATAAGTTGAAGAATAATTCTCAGGGGGGATATCTGGCCAAAGTGGAGGTATGGACTCAGTTCCGTTGTGTTCGTTGCGGTAATGTCATTCCGTCCTGTCCCGTAGAGGGGGAGCTTCGATTCAATGAAGAGTTGAAGTCGACGCTCAGCCTCGATTTGTCCGCCAGTAAACTCAGGAACAGTGGGGGCTGATTGGTCGAGGTCGAATTGGTCAAGTAGGTGTGGGTCGTCGAGGTTCAGCCCCTCATCAATCTGGTCAATTCTCGACTTCACGAGAAGCTCACGTTCCTTTAGTGGAGCAACGAACTTCTTCATCTCGCGGTGAATCTTTGGGCGAAGTGTGCGGGCAGCAAATTCCTCTTTTGTCGAGGCTGTAGTTGTTGGAACCAGCACATCGGACTCAACTTGAATCACTTGACAACCAGCCTTCTCGCCCACAGTTTTGCGCCACAATTTTTGGTGGCGCAAATATCCTCTGTCGACAACAACAATTCGTGCCTGTTCGGCAGCCCCGATGGCTACTTCTTCAGGTGAGCCACTGTAGACTCTGAAGTGAATACCACGCAGGGCTAAGCTATCCCGGACATTACGCAAACCTTCAAGCATAAAGTGATAGTGCCTAACGTTTGCTTCGGGGTAGTTCCCAGTTAATCCGAAGACGACTAAGAGGGGAAGCTTCTGTTCGTTTGCGAGGTCGGCAGCATACTCAAGTGCGTGGTTGAAGATAGAACGTTGTGATGCCTGCATCCAGTAGAGGATGTAGGCTCCATTTGAGCGTGGAGAATCGTTGTTAAGCAGGTGAATACGTTCCGGTTGTATCACTATCGATTGATAGATTGTACTGTTATGGGTTCGGCCATCCCATTCGTGGCCTCTTACTCTTCGGAGATAATCTCTTCAGGAAGAATTTTGCTCGTTTCTCCAGGACTTGCGACTTCTGCAGTATCTCCACTTAGTTCAATCTCTTCAGGCTCACGCATGTAGATCAGCCGTTGACCGGGCAATGCTTCCGGTACAGTTGTCTCAGTAAAGGCTTGAAGCGTTAAATCGGAACCGATAACGAACAGTGGAACAACTGAGTTCGCATGTTCGGCCATGAAGTCGTCGAAGTTATACTTATCTGTGAAGAGAGTGCTCTGGATAACAGCACCGGCTTCGAAGTTCTCCTCAA
Source organism: Kapaibacterium sp. (SeqCode) (assembly GCA_050248595.1). Lineage (GTDB taxonomy): Bacteria > Bacteroidota > Ignavibacteria > OLB7 > OLB7 > JAGWAZ01. The sequence continues at coordinate 7,644 of JBFWSB010000097.1, read as the reverse complement.
AATACTCGTAAGTAGCATCAGGGGTGAACAGAATCCGACCTCGTAGATTCTGGGGTACTGAACTACGTTGTGCCCGGTTCTTATCTGAGGGGGGGAGTTGATAGACTTCACTGCGGCCAAAGCGTTCAGTGAAGTAGAGGGCTGCCAATGCGTTCACTTCATCGTTTGAGGTGAGTGCTAACATCCTACCGATTCCTTCAAGTTCGATCTTATCTAAAATGTACTCAGATAGAACACTGCCGTGGCTTGAGAAGAGACCCATGTTTTTTGCAGCTGAGACATTTGCCATGTTGGTGTCAACCAGAAGAACACGGAATCCGACCTCTTGCAATGCTTTCCCAATGGCTCTTCCCCAAGAGTGAGCACCGACGATTAAGAGTCCTTGAGTCCCCGGCATTGCCACCCCAAGTAGACGTGCTATTGGGCCGGCGGTCAGCCCATAAATCGTCACTGTTCCCACAATTACAAGGAACGTAAGGGGAGCTAACTGTTCGGCATCGGCGATATTCTTTTCTGCTAAGGAGAGTCCGAAGATAGCCGACACGGCAGCTGCCACAATTCCACGGGGAGCCATCCAAGCGAGGAATATGCGCTCCTTCCACTTGAGAGGGGACCGAATCGACGAGACAAAAGATGCGATGGGACGAATGAGAAGAATCAGTGCTCCGAGGAAGAGGAGCATGTCGAAAGTAATGTATGTGGTCACCGAACCTAAATCGAGTCGTCCAGCAAGAATGATGAAGATGCTGGAGATTAACAACACACGAAGATTTTCCTTGAACTCAAGGATATGCTTCATATCCACCATCTTCTGGTTAGCCAAAGCAATTCCCATAACGGTCACTGCAAAAAGTCCAGACTCATGTTGTATGGTGTTGGAAATAGCAAACGCCCCGACAACAGTCATCAGCGATACTGGGTTGTGCAGGAAGTCTGGAATCCAATATCGTTTCAGCAGAAGAACAAAGAAGAGGGCAGCACCAATGCCTATGGCAGTACCAATCAGGATTGTCAAGATCAGTCCTTCGAGCGTTACGAAGGTCTTCTCGATAATATTTCCGGAGATGATGACCTCGAAGACGACAACAGCTAAGAGTGCTCCAATTGGATCAATCACAATCCCTTCCCACTTCAAGATCGAACCAATTCGGCGGTTGGGGCGAACGTGCCTTAGAAGAGGCATCACAACGGTAGGACCACTCACTACAAGAATAGCCCCCAAGAGAATAGCAATGCCAAGGTTAAGGTCGAACAGAAGGTAGGCCGCCAACGAAGAACCGACCCACGTAATCAACGCACCTACCGTAACAAGGTTCCTGACGACTTTGCCAATCTCACTTAACTCGGAGAAGCGTAATGTTAATCCCCCCTCGAAGAGGATGATAGCAACTGAGACAGAAACAATAGGGAAGAGGAGATCACCCAAAATTGCATTTGGCTCTATGAATCCGAGTACTGGACCGGCAAGAAATCCAAACGCAAGAAGAATGAGAATGGATGGAAGGACAAAACGCCATGCCAACCACTGAGCAACGATTCCTAAAACAAGAATGCTCGTTAGACCAATTAGTAACTCATCTGTGCTCAAAGGCAACCCCTCAGACGTTGTGGAAACTTCTTACAACCATAGAATGAGTAACGATAAGAAGAATTTCCCCCACATCAAAGCCGAGTGCAGAAGCTATTTGACAACTGTCATACGTCGCGTTCTTGTACCAAACGGTGTTTCGAGTTTGTAGAAATATGAGCCTGAGGGAAGTTCCCGTACGTCGAAGTCGATTGAGTGGTCACCTTTACTCATCCTCCTATCTGCAGGGGTAGCGACAATCTCACCATCGAGTGAAAGAATTTTCAACGAAACAGGAGCTGCTTCAGGTAGCGAGAAGCGAAAAACTGTTAGGTGAGAGGCTGGGTTTGGGTAGTTCTGTTCAAGGCTGTAGCCAACAAGGTCATCGTCAACAGAGGTTGTGATACATGGTGCGCACTCGCAGAGGACATCGAAGATTGTCAACGTTTCACCGTCGAACGATGTTGCAAAACTGGTGAGGTGTGGAAAACCATCGGGGCCAATGTTATGTTGAAATTCATTTAATGGTGGAGCATCGGGGAAAGGACTATCGGCTGGGGGAACCCAAGTTCCGTCAGCGAGGTAGGTTGACTTTTCGTGCGAACAGACGAAAAGATTGAGAGCGTGATCGAAGTAATCGAGCTGTGTTTCATTGTTGTGTGGACACCAGGTTGAGACGGCAGTGAAGGCATCTTCACCACTCTCCTTCACCCGCACAATAGCAATCGGATAATTTTCACCATCAACTCCACTCCGCTCGCAGTGGTCTGGATTCATAAAAAGTTCATCGTCGGAAGTCAGTTTGATTGAACTCCCCACTTCTGATAGCCCAATTTTATATTTTCCTACAGTAGAAGTTTGAAAGTCACTCACCTTAAGCGTATAAGTTCCGGCAACAGTACTCGCGTCAACTTGGCGGTAGTAGACTGGGTTAAGTCGTGCAAAGAGTGCCACTGTTGAGGGGCCTGTTACTGCTACTGCTGCAAGCGAGAGGGACTTCTTGATGAAGTCACGCCGTGATTTGTTGCTCATATAGAATTTTCAAGTTATATCGTTATATCATTCAGAATTTCTACCTTGCGGTACAACGAAAGATATGAATAGCTATGTTTCTGGAAGAGTCCACAACCCCCTCTGTTGTCACACAAAAGGGCTGTTGATTAGTGGGGAATATTATAGCGTTTTGTTAGAAAAAATTCCTCCTGTGACTTTTTCCAACTTTTGAGAGTCTGTTCGTTCCGAGCATACCATTTTGTCCATTTGCTTAGAAATCTATCTACTGAAAATCAATAGATCGTCGCATCATGATCCATCGCAACCTTCTTACACTGATATTTGGCTCTCTGATTCTTACAGGCATTCTTCTTGCGGTAGTCACTTCAGAAACCGAAGCACCTGCCGACGAAGCAACATACGTCGGTTGGCAGACGTGCGTGGATTGCCATGCCGACTACCGTAACGACATTTACCCCGGTGTAGAAGAGTTCAGTAAGACGATGCACGCCAACATCCACAATCGACCAACTCCAGAAAATGTGATTATCGACTCGTGGTTCGAAAACGACACCACGCTCGAGTTCTACGAGTTCCGCGTGCGGCAATCTCCGGGTGATACTCTCTATATAGACCTGAGCAAGCAGGGAACAACAGATCAGTATTTCATCCGAATGAGAACGACTGGAGATCGTGGATCATCAACCGACTGGTTCAAAGTTGCCTACAATTATGGAGGGAACGGATGGCTACAACGATTCCTTTTAGAAGTTGACGGCAATTATTATCCGGCTCCTTTCCAGTATGTTCTGAAATCCTACAAGGACACCTCGACCATTTCCAACGTGGTGTACTTCATCGATATGGCTCGCTGGTATTCTTACGATTCAGAAAATGATGCGATCAAATTTCACGAGCGTGGGACAGAGAAATTCTTAAAAGAGTCGTGGGATAAGAGGTGTGCTGCCTGCCACGTGAATGGGTTTGACGTAGAAGGGATAAAGCTTAACGATAGTACGACGAAGTGGATTGCGAAGTGGTCAGGGTCGGAAGGTTCCGATTCGGCAATCAAAGACATTAACATTGCAGTCGGGTGCGAAAGCTGCCACGGGCCAGGATCAAATCACGTTGCTGAGCCTGAGAATGCAGAGTTTCAAGAGATGATTTCACCGAAGCTGTGGGATATTGCCGGCGACAACTCACGCTATTGGACCGATCGGAAACTTGATCTCTGCAACCAGTGCCACAACCGGCACGCCAGTACAGCGAAGCTTCACACTTATCAATACGATGACGAGAACAATCAACCCTACAAGCCACGGTTGCCGTTGCGAGACTTTGTTGCCGACACATTGAGGGATGCCTCCTTCTGGGGAGATGGAAAAACGTCGTATGCTCACCACCAAACGGGGCAAGATTACTGGCGTTCACGCCACTATGCTGGGCAAGTATTCAAGAATGGTTGTTTCGATTGCCACACTGCCCATAACAACACAGAGTATCCATATCAGCTTGATCGCAACTGGTACTCACTAAAGCGGGGTGAAGGTTGTGTTGCCTTTGGATGTCACTCGGATATGACGGCCACAAAGGATAGTGCAGGTGGGGTCTATAACCTCCACTCGCAGCACCTGAATAAGCATAGCCAGTGTGTGAACTGCCACTATACTAAAACCGCAACAATTGCTTTTACAGGATCCTATGAGTTTAGCGATCATAGCGATAAGGTGATTCGCCCAACTGCAACAAGGGAGTTTAAAAATGGAAGCCCAATCGGGATGATTAACACCTGTGCTGCAAGTTGCCATCGAAACGGGTATGGCGAACGAAATCGTCCAGACGCATTCGATAAGAATGCGAGTATTCGCTACTCAATTGGTGAAGACGAGATACCCATGAAAGCTCCTGACTACCAGGTTGTTGATCGATTCTTCGATAAGTGGAGCGATTCAACTGACTTATGGCTTGCCGATAGTCTTTGGCAAGGCTTCAAGAGACTTTACCCAGTCTACGTGATGTCTGTCAGGGAAGGAAGCGCACGTTCCTCAACCTCTGCAATCACAAGTTTGACTCCAAATCCGGCCACAGAACTGGTCACAATCAGATATGACTTGCAGAAGGCTGAAAACATCCTCCTTGAAATCTATGATAACCGAGGACGGATTGTGAGAGTGATTGCCGATGCACGGCACGAAGCTGGTTCATATCGAGACGAGTGGGAGTTAATTAACGAGGCAAACTATCCGGTTGAGTCTGGAGTATATTTTGTTCGCATCACTGGTGAATCGTTTACCAGTACGAAGTCCGTAATAGTGCGGCGATAGGTTATGACTAAATGCCCCCTTCGGGGCAGGTGGATGTTCAAGTGAAAAAATCACCCGGATTGCTTCTGAGTTTATACTCAGTATTCCTTCTTTTGGGAATTGGCTTTGCTGTGAGTGTGACGGACTCAGAGCCACCAGCCGACGAGGCTACATACGTTGGATGGCAGACCTGTACCGAAGCAGGTTGCCACGCCGACAAGAGTGGAAATTTCCCGGGTGCAGATGAATTCCGGAAGACGATGCACGCCAACATCCACAACCGGCCAACACCCGAAAATGTAGTTATCGACCGTTGGTTTGATAACGATACGACACTCTACGTAATCGACGAAAAGGCGCGGGACTCAGCAAACAACACCCTTTTCATCGACTTGAGTAAACAGGGGAGCAAAGACCGTTACTTCATGCGACTTCGGATTGAAGGTGATTATGCCGACACACTTGGTTGGCTGAATATCGCCTACAACTACGGGGGGAATGGGTGGCTGCAACGGTTTCTTGTTGAGTATGACGGTAGTTATTATCCCACCCCTTTTCAGTACGTCCTAAAAACATATCGTGATACTGAATCTGATGACGGTGTTGTCGTATTTCTTGATGTCTATCGGTGGTATTATGTAGATAGGGAGTTGAGTGCGATCTTCTTCTTTGAGAAAGGATCGGATACGCTCCAAGAGCTTTCGTGGGATCACGATTGCTCAGCCTGCCACGTGAACGGATTTGAACTTGAGCATATCGTAGTAAACGATACGTTCGATACATGGAAAGCGAAGTGGGCCGGCTCTGAAGAAGCCGATTCGGCGTCCAGAGATATTAACATTGCTGTTGGGTGCGAAAGTTGCCACGGTCCAGGTTCAAACCATGCGGCGGATCCGACGAATAGCGAGTTTCAGGTAGCAATCTCTCCTAAACTGTGGGACTTATCTGATGAATCACGTTACTGGACAGACAGGAAGCTTGACCTTTGCAATCAGTGCCACAACAGACATCGTAGTACGAAGAACATCCACCGCTATCAGTACGATGACTCAAACGAGACGCCCTATCTACCAAGACTTGAGTTGAACGATTTTATTCGCGATCCACTTAAAGATGCTGAGTTTTGGAATGATGGAAAGACTTCGAAAGCTCACCATCAACAAGGGCAGGATTACTGGAGATCGGGTCACTATCGCGCGCAGGTTTTCTCCGGTGGTTGTTTCGATTGCCACAAGCCGCACAACAACACCGAGTATCCCTACCAGCTCGACAGAAATTGGTACTCTCTGAAGAAGGGCGTTGGTTGTGTTGCCTTCAATTGCCATGAGACTTATGCCGACACTGTAGAGAGAGAGGGGGAGATCTTTAACGTTCACTCGAAGCACCTGAATCAACACAGCCAGTGTGTGAACTGCCACTACACCAAATCGGCAACGATAGCTTTTGCGGGACAGAATGAGTTCAGCGATCACAGCGACAATGTTGTTCGGCCAACCGCAACAATCTGGTTTGCGCGTAATGGACCGAATTTCTTGGGAGCACTCAATACTTGTGCTGCAAGCTGCCATCGTAACGGATATGGGGAGCGGAATCGTCCCGACGCAGTTGATCGGAACGCAAGCATTCGATACTCGATGGGGGAAGATGTTGTTCCGATGCGCGCGCCAGATTTTGGAATAGAAGATCAGTACATCTCAATCTGGAACAATGCTGCCGACATTGAACTTGCTGACAGTCTGTGGCTGAGATACCAAGAGATGTACGCCGAATATATGTTTGTGAGGGAGGGAACCTCAAGGTCAACAAATTCGGCAATCTCAACTATCAGTCCGAACCCAGCCACAGCCTCTGCCGCCATTCGATTTGATCTCGCAACATCACAGCGAGTGCGGTTGAGTGTTTACGACAACCGTGGCAAACTTGTCCGCATTCTTTCTGAAGGGAGATTAGATGCTGGATCATATCGTGCCGAGTGGACATTGATTGACGAGTTCAATCGAGACGTTCCTTCAGGAGCCTACATGGTTTACCTGACGGGAGAGACTTTCTCCTCATCACGCCTATTGATTGTGCAGAGATAGTGGGAGGAGGGATGAAGGAACTTTTGCGTTGAAGTCAACCCTCTTCACAAAGAATCTCTATTCTTACGCATGATCTCACCTCGGGGGTCTCTAACTTCGCAGGTGATGAGTGAAGGATTTAAACAGGCGGTTGCCGTCGCTCGAAAAGATTTCCGCTCCGAGTTGCGCACACGTTATGCGTTGAACGCAACCGGAATGTTTGTCGCTGTAGTTGTGACGGTGGTAGTCTTTGCCATCGGCAGGGAGGAGTTAACTCCCCCTATGATTGCAGGACTTCTCTGGGTTTGCTATTTCTTTGCTGGAGTAACTGGACTGAGTCGATCGTTTGTATACGAGCAGGAACGGGAGACCATCCTCTTGCTTCGCCTTACACTCTCATCAACACCGGTCTACTTCGGAAAGCTATTATTCAACACCACCCTTGCACTCCTCACAAATGGATTGATTGTCCTGCTCTTTCTCATCTTTATGTCGGATGCGAGTGATGGTAGTGTGATAACCATCTGTATCGTCACGCTTCTCCTCAGTCTTGGGTTAGCTGCTGCGCTCACCATCGTCTCTGCAATTATTGCCCGAGCGTCGGCGCGTGGAGCACTCTCGGCTGTGTTAGCGTTTCCGATTATTCTCCCCCTTATTGTTCTCGGTGTAGATATGTTGGGACGTGGGGCAGATGGAAAGCCTCTCGATGTGATGACGAGTG
>JBFWSB010000096.1:0-12617 GCA_050248595.1 Kapaibacterium sp. (SeqCode) | reverse complement strand
GGAAGGAGGAGATACCATCGAAGCAGGAGGAACTGGAGCGTGCCTTTGCCAACTGGCTCGGCTTCGGCGTCGGCGCACCGATCCTAATTGTCATCGACGGGGTAAATCAGTTAGGAGGACACGCGGCTGAACTCCACTGGATGCCACCGGTGATGCCCCCCGGTGTGAAGCTGATCGTTTCGAGCACAGTCGAGCAGACGCTGGTCGATCTTCGCGCTCGCGGCTGGTCTGAGCTTGGCATGCAGCCGCTCGGCGAGTCGGAGCGTGAGGCGGTGGTTGTCCGGTTTCTTGCCGAATACAGCAAGGCGTTGTCGACCGATCAGGTCAAGCGACTTGCCACCGATGTGAAGTGCTCCCACCCCCTGTTCCTGCGGACGCTCCTGGAGGAGCTGCGTCTTCACGGGGTACACGAGTATCTGGATCGCACGCTCAACACCCTGCTCTCGACGACCGGGACGGAGGATCTTTTCCAGAAGGTACTGGAACGACTGGAAGAGGACTACTCGCAGAAGGTGGTACGGGAGGTACTGAGTCTAATCTGGGCCTCTCGCTTTGGACTGAGCGAAGAGGATATGGAGTCGCTGACGGGGATCTCCCGCCTGAAGCTCTCGACGTTGCTGCTTGGTCTGGACTACCATCTGGTACGCCGTGATGGAGTGTTGAGCTTCTTCCACGATTACCTCAGGCGAGCAGTCGAGAAGCGATATCTGGCACAGCCCTCGACGCTTCAGGATCGGTACCGTATGCTTGCCGAGCACTTTGAAAGGGGTGAGATGTCTCTTCGCGGGACGCGGGAGCTTCTGCATGCACTTGAGGCGATGGGTGATCGTGAGCGACTGCATAGGTCACTGAGCGATATCGAGCGGTTCATTCCGCTCTGGAAGTCGGAAGAGCAAGAGGTGTTGCGCCTGTGGTCGTCTGTGGAGTTTCCGGAGATTGTCGGCGCGTACGAGGAGGGATTGGAGCGATGGGAACGTGAGGATCGAACGCTGTCGGAACGTGTTGAGGTACTGGGAGTAATCGGTGTGTTGTATGACCGCGTGGGTGCGTGGTCGGCATCCGAGCTGGTACAGCGGAGTTGTCTTGCGTTCGTGCGGGAAGGTGGAGATCGCCGAGCCGAGGCGTTGACACTGGTGCAGCTTGGCACGCTCGCTCGCCACTTGGGCCGGATGGAGGAGTCGGAGAATCTCTACCGGGAGTCGGAGGAGATCGCGCGGGAACTTGGCGATCGTCGGAGCATAGCCGGTGCGGTCGGCAATCGCGGGATTATGCATTGGAGTCGTGGCGAGTATCCAGAGGCGCTGGCCTGCTATCGGGAACAGGAGGAGATCGCGCGGGAACTTGGCGATCGTCAGCACATTGTCTATTCGGTGGGGAGTCGCGGGCTTGTGCATGCCGATATCGGAGAGTATGCCGATGCGCTGGCCTGCTATCGGGAACAGGAGGAGATCGCGCGGGAACTTGGCGATCGTCGGAGCATTGCCACTGCGGTGGGCAATCGCGGGATTGTGCATTGGCATCGTGGCGAGTATGCCGAGGCACTGACCTGCTATCGAGAACAGGAGGTGATCGCACGGGAACTTGGCGATCGTCGGATGATTGCCACTGCGGTCAGCAATCGCGGGATTGTGCAAGGAAGTCGTGGCGAGTATGCCGAAGCGATCGCGTGCTTTAGAAAACAGGAGGAGATCGCACGGGAACTCGGCGATCGTCGGAGCATTGCTCTTGCGGTGGGCAATCGCGGTCTTGCGCATGCGGATCTCGGCGAGTATGCCGAGGCACTGGCCTGCTATGAAGAGCAGGAGCAGATCGCGTGGGAACTTGGCGATCGTCGGAGCATTGCCTATGCGGTGGGCAGTCGCGGGATTGTGCATGCAAGTCGCGGAGAGTATGCCGAGGCACTGGCCTGCTATGAAGAGGAGGAGGAGATCGCGCGGGAACTCGGCGATCGTCAGCATATTGCCTATACGGTGGGCAATCGCGGGATTCTGCACTACCATCTCAAAGAATATCAGCAGGCACTCGGGGGCTTTCAGCAGGCGATGAAAGAGCATCGTGAGATCAGTTTTGGCTATGGGTTGAGCTATTGGCTTGAGGGAACCGCAAAAGTGCTGCTGGATATTGCCGAGCAAGAAGTAATGCCGGAGTATCTGCGGGAATATGTGCCGAATGCCGAGCCGCAGACATGGTATGCGGCGTCGCTGAGGATGGCCCGAGAGCATGCCGAGGAGTGCATGACGATCAGCGAGGAGTTGTCAAAGCCGGACACACTCTTTAGTGGCAGAGTGCTGTTGGCGCGGATCACGGCTGCCGAGGGAGACCCGACCACAGCCACCTCGAATCTTGAGACGATGCTAAAGGAAGCGACCGATGATGGCCAGCGGGCGGAGGTGCACTACCGGCTCTGGAAGCTCAACACCGAGGATATTGATCACCACGCAGAAGCCTTCCGACTATACCAATCGCTTCTTGAAAAAACGCCGAAGTACGAGTACCAGACACGGATCGAGGAACTGAGCAGATCGACCACACGCACGTCCCCGGAGACCAACAATGCCGCAGAGTAACGAACTCCGCCTCTTCATCTCCAGCACCTTCCGCGACTTGCAGGAGGAGCGGGAGCATTTGGTCAAGAAGGTATTTCCCGAGATACGGGCACTCTGTCGAGAACGGGGAGTTACGTTCGCCGATGTCGACCTGCGCTGGGGAATCACGGAAGAAGAGGCCCAACGCGACGGTATCATCAGAATCTGCCTTGAGGAGATCGACCGCTGCCGCCCATACTTCATCGGTATACTCGGTGAACGGTATGGATGGGTTCCCTCCAACGCAGATGTTGAACGTGTCGCGGCGGACTTCCCCTTGTTCGGCCCGAATACTCCCCCCCATACCAGCATCACCGAATTGGAGATCTTGCATGGGGTTCTGGAAAACCCTGAGATGGGTGGACATGCCTTCTTCTATCTCCGCCATCCGGACGGCACCCCTCCAGAGTTCATCGATACCGAACCGGAAGCCGTCCGCCGCCTCGCCGAGTTGAAGAACCGGATTCGTGAGAGTGGATTTCCGGTTCGGGAAAACTTTCGCACGCCTGCCGAACTGGGTGAGCAGATCAAGCGCGATCTGCTACAGGTGCTCGACATCGACTTCCCTCCGGAGTCGGCACCGTCGCCGCTCGACGTTGAACGACGCAAGCACCAAGCATTCTCACGGAGTCGCATTCGCGCATTTGTTGAAAACCCTGCATACGTCGAAAGCTTTCTGAGCTGGTCTCTGGATTCCGCCCTGCCGCTTGTGGTGCATGGTGAGTCTGGGCTTGGGAAGAGTTCGCTTCTCGCACACCTCAGCCAGGTCTATCGGGCAAACAACCCGAATGCTCTCGTAGTGGAGCACTATGTTGGTGCTACCGATTCCAGCGGATCTGCGATTGCGGTGATGCAGCATATCGTCGAGGAGATCAGGGAACATTTCTCGGTTGACGAACGGCTCCCCGCCACCAAAGATGAGTTTGAACGCGATTTTTCAACCTGGCTCTTCCGGCTCGAACGGCTTGCGGCTGCGGCCGATGTTCCCGTGTTAATCGTTATCGACGCAGTCAACCAGCTGGGGGCGTACGGTCAATCTCTGGAATGGCTCCCTCTAACGATCCCACCCGGTGTGAAGTTGCTAATATCGACTACCCCCGGCGAGTGTGATGCCAGACTCCGTGAACGTGGCTGGAAGGGGTTGGAAGTGGAGCCTCTGAAGGATGAACAGCTTCGGCAAGCCATTCTCGTCCGGTATCTGGGCGAGGTCCGTAAGAGCGTCACTTCGGAACAGTTGCGTCGCCTCGGTGCGGATCCGAAGTCCTCCTCCCCCCTCTTCCTTCGCGTTGTTGCAGAAGAGATGCGGCTGCACGGCGAGCATGAAACGCTCGATCAGCTCATCGGGAAGTTCATCGACACGGGAACACTTCTCGAAACATTCGACCATGTACTGGCCCGTATTGAAGGGGACTTCGGCGCGCCACTTGTTCGATCGCTCCTCGGCTTCATCGGGTCTTCCCGCAGTGGACTGAGCGAAAATGAACTCCTCACACTCTCCGGCATGACCCGACTTGATCTCTCAAGCCTTCTCTTTGCGTTGGACTATCACTTGATTCACCGGGACGGTCTGCTCGGATTCTTCCACGACTACCTGCGACGCGCGGTTGAGAACAGGTATCTGTCAGACGCAGCCACAAAACGGAAATATTCACGACAGCTGGCGACATACTTCGCAGAACAGGACGTATCGAACCGGATAGCTGGTGAAGTGATCAGTGCCTATCGTCACCTCGAAGATGTGGAGAACCTCTCGGATTACCTGACACGGGTTCCAGTACTCGCCGCACTCTTGACCGAAACAATGGCTCCGGAAGTACTTGCCACCACAAAGCGTCTGATTGACGGTGGGTTGAACCTTGTCGATCGCTGTATGGCGACGACCGAGGACTTTCTGCGGGGGGGACATGACCCGGACGAAACGCTCAGAGGACTAAATGCTGTCGGCAATCTGCTTGAGGCGATGGGGTGCTACGATGCAGCACTCGACGTGATGCGAAACGTAGAGGAGATAGGGGAGGATGTTCAGAACCGGGATATCCTCGCGTCGTCGGAGAACCTCCTTGCACTCCTCTGCAAGAGAAAAGGAGATTTGAACGGTGCCCTTGAACATTTCAGAGCGGCGAGCCGAATCTGCGCAGAGACCGGGAACAGGAAACGTCTTGCGAGAGTGATAGGGAACGAGGGAACCACACTTGCCGATCTCAGCCGTCTTGACGAGGCTCTGAAGCTATATGAAAAAGCGCTGACGATACATGAGGAGATCGGCGATCTTTCAGGCACGGCTGTCAACCTGGCAAACATTGCGATTACTCACTCGAATCGGGGTCAATACCGAAAAGCCTTAGAGCTATTTGAACGATGCCGCGCAATTCGCGAAGCTATAGGGGAGGTTCACCTGTTAGGACTCACATACCTCAATATCGGGATCATATACCATCACCTTCGTCGATACGACGACTGCCTTGGAGAGTATCAGAAGGCTGAGGAGAGTTTCGAACGCTTGGGGGATATGCGCTTTCTCGCTCTGTTGACAGTGAACACCGGATGTGTATACTCAGAACTCAGTGCAGACCAACGTGCCATGGAATACTATACGAAAGCCTTGAAGATCTACCATAAATTGGGTCTCGCAATGGGTGAGGCGGATGCACTTCTGAAGATCGGCAACGCTCACTACATAATGAAGGACTATGCTGCGGCACAAGAAAATCTGGAACGGAGCATGAACCTCTGTGCCGAGTTGGGGGATAGAATGAAATGGGGGGAGTGCAGAAACAATATTGGCCAGGTACATGCCGCACAGCGCAGGTACGAGGAAGCACTCCGCTCATTTTTCGCTTCTGCGGACACACGGCGTGAACTGAAGCTGCCACACTGGCTTTCCGATACGCTCGAAGCCATTGTGTTAACGTTGCTGGATATCTGTGCATCGGAGAAACGTGCCCCGGATTATCTGCGTGAATTTGTTCCGAACCTCGATGAACAGGGTGGTGACCCCGAGTCCTGGAAGAAGACTACCCTTAAGTTTGCGCAGGGACTCGCCGAGGAATGTCACGAACTGGTCACCGGCCTGGGTGAGGACAACCTGAAGGAACTCGGCACAATTCTCCGGGCACGAATCATGGATGCCGAAGGAAAACCGGCAGAGGCACTGGAATATCTTGAGCGAGCCATCGCAGCCGTTGAAGCCCTGCCTGCCCCAGACGAGAACGCGCAGTTCGATTCCCACAGCGAACGCCTTGCGCAGCTTCACTACTGGTGTTGGAAGATCGATTCCAATGCTACAACTCACCGGAACGAATCCCTCCGACTCTACAGAGTCGTCAACGAGGCGATTACCACCATCGAGTCACGAGAGCGTATCGCAGAAATGGAAGCCTGAAATCAGACATCCACCTGAAAAGAGTAAGTTTCGCCGATAATAGTTCCGCTGGCAACAATCGAAACTGCGGCATTCCTCTCAACTGACTGTTCAGACGGCATGAGTAGTACCAACGAACTCCGCCTCTTCATCTCCAGCACCTTCCGCGACATGCAGGAGGAGCGGGAACATCTTGTCAAGAAGATCTTCCCCGAAATCCGAGCACTCTGCCGCGAGCGGGGCATCACATTCACCGAGATTGACCTCCGGTGGGGACTCACCGACGAAGATGTCGTCCTCGGTCAGGTGGTGAGAACCTGCCTCGAAGAAATCGACAAGTGTCGACCCTACTTCATCGGAATCGTCGGCGAACGATACGGATGGTCTCCCCCACTGCACGAATACTATAAAGACCCGGAGCTGTTCTCTCGTTGGCCCTGGTTGGAAGACGCGGCGATGGAAGGGGCTTCGATCACCGATGTCGAGTTCCGGCATGGAGCGTTGAACAATCCTACAATGGCCGATCATGCCCGCTTCTTCTTCCGACGCAAACGCCGCTCGCTCGACAGTGGTGACAATGCGACGACAGAGGATGAGGAGAAAGAGAAATTTGATGATCTGAAGAACCGGGTTCGCGAAGCCGGGATGTCGGTCGAGGAGTTTCGCGATCCAATATCGCTCGGCGAGTTGATCTACGACGAGTTGATAGAGATCATCGAGCGGGACTTCGCCGACGTGAAACCGCCGACACCGTTGGAGCAAGAACGATCACGACACACGGCCTTCGCCGCCAGCAGACGCCGAGCATATATCCCGAATCCGCACTACCTGACGAAGCTCAACGAGTGGGTGACCAGTGAGGAGACGAAGCCTTTGATCCTCTACGCTGAGTCGGGTAGTGGAAAGAGTTCACTCGTATCGTTCTGGTGCGAGCAGCTTCGCCGTCGGCAACCGGAGCTTCATATCATCGAGCACTACGTCGGTATCGGCGCAGGTGACTCCGATCATCTCGGAATCATCAAGCACGTGATCGAAGAGATAAAGAAACGCTATGACCGGAGCGAGGATATCCCCTCGAAGCCGGAAGACCTTGAACGTGCCTTTGCCAACTGGCTCGGCTTCAACGTTGGATCGCCGATGCTTCTGGTAATTGACGGGATCAACCAGTTGAGCGGTCGCGCACTCGATCTTCACTGGCTGCCACCGTTGATGCCGCCGGGTGTGAAGTTGATTGTTTCGAGTACGGTCGAGGGAACACTGGTCGATCTTCGCGCTCGCGGCTGGTCAGAGCTTGGCATGCAGCCCCTTCGCGAGTCGGAGCGTGAGGCGGTGGTTGTCCGGTTCCTTGCCGAATACAGCAAGGCACTGTCGACCGATCAGGTCAAACGTGTTGCCTCGGATGTCAAGTCCTCCCACCCGCTGTTCCTGCGGACGCTTCTGGAAGAACTGCGCCTTCACGGGGTGCACGAACATCTCGATCGCACACTCGAGACCCTGCTCTCGGCGACCGGGACGGAGGATCTGTTCCAGAGAGTTCTGGAGCGACTCGAGGACGACTACTCGCAGAAGGTGGTGCGGGAAGTGTTGAGTCTAATCCGGACATCCCGATTCGGACTGAGCGAGGAGGATCTGGAGTCGCTGACCGGCATCAGCCGTCTGAAGCTCTCGACGTTGCTTCTCGGCCTGGACTATCATCTGGTGCGCCGCGATGGAGTGCTGAGCTTCTTCCACGATTACCTGCGTCGAGCGGTCGAGAAGCGATATCTGGCACAGTCCTCGACGCTTCAGGATCGGTATCGGATGCTTGCCGAGCACTTTGAAGGAGGCGACGTGACGCTGCGCGGGACCCGGGAGCTTCTGCGTGCTTTGGAGGCGATGGGTGACCGGGATCGACTGCATCGGGAGTTGAGTCGTGTGGAACGATTGATTCCCCTCTGGCAGTCGGAGCAGCAGGAGGTGTTGCGTCTGTGGTCGTCGGCGGAGTTGCCGGAGATTGTCAGTGCGTACGAGGAGGGATTGAGTCGATGGGAAGGTGAGGATCGAACGCCTGCCGAACGTATGGAGGCACTGAGAGTGATTGGCATCTTGCACGGGTATGTAGGTGCGTGGTCGGTCGCTGAAGATCTTTACCGAAGACTCGAGGAGATCGCGCGTGAACAGGGCGATCGGGAGAGGATCGCCACGGCGGTGGGCAATCGTGGGGATGTGCATCGGAATCGAGGAGAGTATGATGAAGCGATGGCCTGCTATCGAGAACAGGAAGAGATCGCACGGGAACGTGGCGATCGGCTGAGAATCGCCCTGGCCACGGGCAGTCGCGGCAGTGTGCACACGCTTCGTGGAGAGTATGATGAGGCGTTGGTCTGCTTCGAAGAGCAGGAGAAAGTCTCCCGTGACATTGGCGATCGTCAGAGTATCGGGAGGTCGATAGGGAATCGTGGAGTTGTGTTTGGGCGTCGTGGAGAGCTTGCCGAAGCGATGGCCTGCTTTCGAGAGCTGGAAGAGATCGCACGGGAACGTGGCGATCGGATGTTGATCGCTATGACGGTGAACAATCGCGGTAGTGCACATTTGGAACAGGGAGATTATCAACAAGCACTTGCCTGCTACCGTGAAGTCGAGGAGATAGCCCGTGACATCGGCGATCGTGGGAACATCTCCCTTGGAGTATTCAATCGTGGAAAGTTGCATGCGACCTTAGGAGAGTTTACCGAAGCACTTGCCTGCTACCGAGAAGGCGAGGAGATCTATCGGAGCCTGGGCAACCGCCAAGGCCTCGGTTATGTGCTGGAAAATCGCGGGGCTGTGCATGCGATTCGCGGAGAATTTGCCGAAGCACTTGCCTTGTTCCGTCAGGCGACCAGCGAGTTTCGCGGGATCGGTTACCGCCTTGGGCTGAGCCGTGGGCTTACGCGAAGCGCGCGAGTGCTGCTCGATGTTGCCGAAGGTGGCGACATGCCGGAGTATCTGCCGCAGTACGTTCCGGAAGCAGAGCCTTCATCCTGGAAGAGACCGACGATACGGACGGCCCGCAAGCATGCCGAGGAGTCCATGACGTTAAGCGAAGAGTTGTCAACCCCGGAGACGCTCTTCGAAGTTCGTCTGCTTCTGGCACGGATAACTGCAATGGAGGGAGATGTGGTCGCAGCCACCTCACGTCTTGACGTAATGCTGGAGAAGGCGACTGAAGTTGAGTCCCAAGCTCGACTGCACTACTGGCTCTGGAAGCTCAACACCGAGAATATGGATCACCACGCCGAAGCAATGCGTCTGTACAAATCAATCATTGCCGAGAGACCGCTGTATTCGTATCAGGAACGCATCGACGAACTGAGCGGATCGACCACACCCACGACTCCGGAGGCAAATGATGCCGCAGAATAACGAACTCCGCCTCTTCATCTCCTCCACCTTCCGCGACATGCAGGAAGAGCGGGAGCATCTGGTAAAGAAGATATTCCCGGAGATCCGTGCCCTCTGCCGCCAACGTGGCGTCACCTTCACCGATGTCGATCTCCGATGGGGGCTGACCGACGAGCAGGCGGCACTCGGCACCGTCATCCGCACCTGCCTTGAAGAGGTAGACAAGTGCAGGCCGTTCTTCATCGGTATCATCGGCAACCGATATGGATGGATTCCCGAACTCCACGACGTTCTCATGGATCCCGAACTCCTCACGAAGTATCCCTTCGTCGAGGAACTCGCCATCGAGGGGACGAGTGTCACCGAAATGGAGTTCATCCACGGTGTTTTCGATGCCCCCGAGATCAACGGTGAATACTCCTTTTTTTATCACTGCAACGGTGACATCGCCGAAGCGGACCACCCGGAACGACTCGGCGCACTGATCGACCGCACACGTTCGACCGGTCGACCGTTCCGCGATTACACCAACGTCGAAGAACTGGGCCAGGCAGTTCGGGATGATCTGCTGAGGGTTATCGAGCAACACTGGCCTGAAGAGGATGCACCGAGTGAACTCGATCGCGAGCGTCGCTCGCATGCAGCCTTCGCCGCAAGCCGCACCCGCGCCTACATTCCGAACCCGATCTACCTCAAGGAGTTCACCACCTGGCTCGGCGAAGGAGAGACTCCCCTGGTGATCACCGGTGAATCGGGACTCGGCAAAAGCTCTCTGGCTGCCTACCTGACCGACTACTACCACAGGAAGCACCGGGACGCCTTCGTCATCGCCCACTACGTCGGCGCGTCGCCGTCGAGTGGAACAGCAGTCGCGGTAATACGCCATATTGTCGAAGCGATTCGTGTGCGCTTCGAGATAGCCGAAGAACTGCCGTCACGTCCTGAGGAGTTGCAGCAGAGCTTTGCGAACTGGCTCTTCCGCTGCCACCATCTGGCCGAAAAGGAAGGAGTCGGTGTGCTGATAGTGATCGACGCAGTCAACCAGCTCGACGAGTTGGGACAGCAGATGGCCTGGTTGCCGCAGACGATCCCGCCGGGCTTGAAGCTGGTGATATCAACGACGCCGGGTGTATCGGGTGAGCACCTTGCAGAACGGGGATGGTCCGATCTCGGCGTCGAGCCGCTCGCTGACGAACGTATCCGACAGAGCATTGTCGTCCGCTATCTCGGAGAGTTCCGCAAAGGTATCGGCACCGAGCAGATACGCCGTGTGATCGGCAACGAGAAAGCCTCCTCCCCTCTCTACCTGCGTGTAGTCGCCGAGGAACTTCGTCTACATGGTGAGCATGAGACCCTCGATGAGGTGGTTAATCGCTATAGCGGTGCAGCCGACCTTCTGGCTGTGTTCGATCTGATGCTGGAACGAATGGAACGAGACTACGGCGATGGTCGGATACGTGACCTGCTGAGTCTGATCACCTCGTCTGCCTCCGGGCTGAGTGAGGAGGATCTTCTGGAGTTGATGGGTATCAGCCGCCTTGATCTGTCACGTCTTCTCTTCTCCTTCGACTACCACTTGCTGCAGCGCGATGGCCTTCTCAGCTTCTTTCATGACTACCTGCATCGTGCGGTCGAGACGCGGTATCTGGCCGATGAACAGAAGAAGCAGGCGACTCATCGAAGGTTGGCGGAATACTTCGAGAGCTGTGTATCGGCAGCGATAGCCGAGAGAGCCGGTGTGCCGACGCGTATTGCCGGCGAGCTGATGTATCAGCTGAACGCTATCGGAGAAATCGATCGCCTGCATGAGTTCCTGGCAACGATGCCGGTCTTCCTTGCACTCTTTACCGGTACCACACGATACGACGTATTAGGCTACTGGTCGAGCCTGGAGGACAGGAGCGAGATCGACAGATACTATCGAGAGGGAGTCGACCGCTGGGAGCTTGCCGACGGAGCAGAACGAAGTGTCGGCGTGGGCCAGGTTGTGGAACTCCTCGAAGTGTTGAGCCGATGGTCGAGCGCGATCGACCATTGTCGGGAGCGATTGTCCTCTGCGGTAGAACGTGAAGCCATTACGGAGGAAGCGGAATCGCGTTGGAGTCTCGGGGGGCTGTTGCACTTGCGGGGAGAGTATGACAACGCACTCAAGGAGCTTGAACAGGCACTGAATCTATACACGAAGCTTGGTGACCGTCAGGGCATTGCCATGGCGCACGGACATATAGGGGTTGTGTACATGAATCGCGGGGAGTACGACCGAGCACTGGAGAGTCTTGGTGTAGAGTTGCGGATCAGTGAGGAGTTGGGCGACCGAAGAGGTGTCGCCAAGGCACACGCGAATATGGGTATCGTATACAATTATCGTGGTGAGTATGACCGGGCATTGGAGAGTCTTGGCGTGCTGTTGCGCGTTAGTGAAGAGTTGGGTGACCGAAGGCTGGTAGCCAAGGCGCGCGGAAACATCGGTATTGTGTACGCACACAACGGAGAGCACGAGAAAGTGCTGGAAAGCTTCGGTGTAAAGTTGCGGATCAGCGAGGAGTTGGGCGACCGAAGAGGTGTCGCCAACGCACACGGGAACATGAGCAGGGTCTATTCCGAGCGCGGAGAGCACGAGAGAGCACTTGAAGGCTACACTATTGAACTGCGGATGAGCGAGGAGTTGGGTGATCGCAACAGCGCGGCTATTGCGCGGGGGAATCTGGGGAATGTGTACCACGGTCTCGGGAAGTATGAACAGGCTCTCGAACAGTTCACCATGGCAATGGCGGTGCATCGGCAGCTCGGTTACCGCTATGGTCTGATCCACTGGCTGAAGGGGACCATCGAACTGTTCCTTGATCTTGTCGAGAATGACAGACCAATGCCGGAGTCTCTGTCCGAGTACGTTCCTGGAGCAGAGGCGGGGACATGGCAGACTCTCACCTTGAGCAAGGCTCGGGAGCAGGCCGAGGAGTTCGTGGCAGTCTCAGAGGAGCTTTCAATCCCTGATATGTTACTTGATGGTCAGGTGCTGCTGGCACGCATTACCGCTGCTCAGGGAGACCAGAGGGGTGCCCTTAGCCGCCTTGCTGAGATACTGGCCGTAACGTCCAACGATGATCATCGCGCCGAACTTCATTATTGGCGCTGGAAGCTCGAGCCAACGAATGCCGACGACCGCACCGAAGCATTTGCTTTGTACCAATCCCTCATCGACAAGAGACCGAAACCCTACTTCCGCGAGCGGCTCAAGGAGCTGAGCGCATCGACCTTTCCCGCAACTCCGGAGGCAAATGATGCCGCAGAATAACGAACTCCGCATC
>JBFWSB010000095.1:0-12659 GCA_050248595.1 Kapaibacterium sp. (SeqCode) | reverse complement strand
GCTTCTGCGAGGAGTGTGGCACTCTCTACGAGACGTGGACCGGGGCGACTGAAGAAGTGATTGCCGTCGAAGACGATAAGTCGGAGAGAAGGGCGTTCGGCGAGAAGCTGCTGTAGCTCCTCCGATATTTCTACATCCTGCATCGTCCGCTCCACGTTGAAACCGCAGCACGAGACGACGAGGAGATCGAAATCTTCACTCCGAATCTGCTCCCACGAAAGTTGGCGCGAGTGAGAGTTCGGATTTGCTAAGACTGGAATTCCTCCAGCACCAATTACAAGCTCCGGCATCCAATGTCCGGCAGAAAATGGTGGTATCAACCACTCGAGGAAGAGAACCCGGGGAGAGTCAGCTTTCGTAATTGCGTTGAACGAAGAGCGGAGGTTATCTGAAAGAGTTTTTCCGACCTCTTCACACCCAATCAGTTGAGCAATCTGAAGAACAGAGTCGAAAACTTCTCCCAAATTTTTCGGCTCGATATTTACCACCACTGGTGGTTCAGGTAGGGAGAGCATTGCTTTCTGCACCGTCTCAAACCCAACTGCGCAGACTGTACAGAGTTGCTGTGTTAAGACAACTTCTGGTTTTAGTTCGCGGACAAGGTTCATGTCGAGGGCGTAGAGTGTTCCCGAATCGTCGAGTTGTTCTCGAACAAGTTGGTCGATCTCTTTGCTCTCCATTCCGGGGTGGATTTTTGCAGAGGTTACTTGTGGCTTTCCCTTTGCCTCGTCGGGAAAATCACATTCGTGAGTAACTCCAACCAGAGAATCCTCTCTGCCGAGTTCGTAAACGATTTCCGTTGTGCTTGGTAACAGTGAAAGAACGCGCTTCATCGGATTGGAATTGGTAATTTTGTCGGCTGATAACGTAAGTAGAAGGTCTTAGGTAGAATGTGGAGAAGGGAGCATTCCACACCAATGCTATCTACGAGGTTCTACATCACCTATCACTATTCTGTTAAAGAGAAGGGGAGAAGAGCGTGAGGGAATCCCAACATTCTATCATCCACCAACTACCTGCTAAAGGATTCTAACATTACGGTTGAAACTATGAAAATATCAGAGAGAATTGTTGAAGATATGAAGGTTGCAATGAAGGGGGGAGACGCCAAGCGCGTTGCCGCTCTCCGGACGCTGCGTGCAGCACTACTTCAGTTGCAGAAATCAGGCGCGGAGGTGAGCGAGGAGGATGAACTGAAGGCAATTCAGAAGCAGGCGAAGATGAGCAAAGATGCCGTAGAGCAGTTCTCAAGTGCTGGTAGGGAGGACTTAGCCGAGAAGGAACGATCAGAGCTTGCAGTGTTTGAAGATTACTTGCCGAAGCAGATGACAGATCAGGAGATTGAGGAGGCGGTGAAACGAATTGCGGGTGAAGTTGGAGCAAGTGGAATTGATGACTTTAAAAACGTGATGCCGAAGGCGATGAGTGAACTGAAAGGGCGTGCAGATGGGGGTCGCGTTCAGGCGATTGTTCGTCAAGTACTCTCAGGAGATTTAGGGGTGTGAAAGGGGAAGAACGAAACGGATTGATTGAATCGAGCCTCGAACAACTGGAGTATGCCCGAATCCTCGAGCATATTGCCGGCTATGCTTCCTCCTCACTCGGTGTGGAGCACATTATCGACGCTCGACCGATGTCTGACGTCGAAGCGATTCGTCGTGAGACGCGAATGGTAGGGGAAGCCCGGAGCGTCTTAGTTCGGGATGAGCGTGTGCCGATAGATGGGGTCTACGACATCAGACCAGCCTTAACGCTCTCCAAAACGTCAGGGGCTTGGCTTGGTGGGGAAGATTTACAGGCTGTCTACACCACGATTCTCGGCTTTCGGCAAGTTCACGACTTCTTTGCCTCACGTTCAGAGTTTGCTCCGGAGTTAGGTGAACTCACCGCCGGCATTCACACCAGTAGAATTCTTGAGAAGCATATCGCCGACGCGATTGACGATAACGGGAATGTGAAGGATACCGCCTCGCGCGATCTCTTCAACATCCGCCGCGAAATCATTTCTAAGTCTGGTGCACTGCGCGAAAGGCTCAGCAAGATTCTTCGACGAGTTGCTGAAGATGAACTGCTGACAGAAGAGTATGTCACGCTTCGCGAAGGCCGACTTGTTCTTCCGGTTCGCGTTGAGTACAAGCGGAAGATTCCAGGTATCATTCACGGTGAGTCGAACACCGGTTCTACCGTCTACCTGGAACCGGCAGAAATCTTCGACATGAACAACGAGATTGCCGAGTTGACGTTCGCCGAGCGTCGTGAGGTAGAGCGGATTCTGCGGACGCTGACAGCAGAGCTTGGTGGTGAGGCCGATGAGTTCCGCGAGTCGGTCTGGCGTGTGCAGCTTCTCGACTCAATTGTTGCCCGGGCACGCTATGCCGAGGAGTTCGACTGTATCGAGCCGGAGATTCGTGAGGGGAAAGACCTCCTCTTGGAAGATGCGCGCCATCCTCTCTTGCAGATTCGACTCAATCAAGTTGTTCCAATGTCGATTGAGTTCGATAGCACAAATCACTGTGTGATTATCTCCGGTCCGAACGCAGGTGGCAAGACGATTGCAATCAAGACGTTGGGTCTGGCAACGATGATGGCTCTCACAGGAATCCATCCTCCAGCAAAGCGTTGTATCGTTCACCCGGCAGCTCTCTTCAGCGACATTGGGGATAGGCAATCGGTAGAGAACGATCTCTCCACCTTCAGTGCCCACATGACACGGGTGAAGGGAATCATGGAGAGTGTCCAACAGGGAGACATCGTTCTGCTCGACGAACTTGGAACAGGAACCGATCCTGATGAAGGGGCTGCAATTGCTGCGGCCATCCTCGATCGACTTCTCGCGAGGGGAGCAATCGTTCTGGCAACTACTCACCACAGTGCGCTAAAGGTCTACGCCTACCAAAACGATGGTGTGGCAAATGCTGGCATGGAGTTCGACACCGACACGCTTTCACCTACCTACCGCCTTTTAGTTGGCGTTCCCGGCAACAGCTACGCTTTCGAGTTGTTGGCTCGCTTTGGCTTCGATCCTACGATCATTGACTCCGCGCGCTCCTATCTCGGAGAAGAACGGAACGAGCTGACTGGGTTGATCGAGCAACTGGAGACAACGCTTCAAGAGACGCGACTGTTGGAAGCTGAGCACCAAAAAGCATTGCGTGAGGCTGAAGAAGTTCGTACAACACTTCACCAAGAACGGGATACGCTTAAAACCAAGCGGCAGGAGATTATCAACGCTGCGCGTGAAGAGGCGCAGGCTAAACTTGTTAGCGCAAACAGTCTGATTGAAAATACCTTGCGTGAGATTCGTTCCGGTGCATCGAAGGAGAGTGTGAAGGAGATGCGGCGGGCTATCGAGGAGACGAAGAAGACGATGGTTGAGGAGAGGGAGAAAGAGGAGAAGAGTGTGAAGAAAGAGTTCCAGAAGGGGGATGGAGTAAAGCTGAAAGGTGGACAAGAAGTTGGGGAGATTCAAGTTGAGCCAGACGAGGGGGGAAATGTTGTTGTGCAGTTCGGTCCACTACGGATGCGTTCCCATATTTCTGAACTTGAGAAAGTGACCCGTTCTGAAAAGCGGAAGAAGGAGTACGTCTCACGTGAAGGGGTAGTGAACGCGAACGAGGCAAGCACGCGAGTTGATCTGCGTGGGATGTATGCAGAGGAGGCTGCCGTCGAGATCGATCACGCAATTACTGCCGCTATGAATGGTGGTCTCAACCGACTGGAGATTATTCACGGAAAGGGGACAGGTGCTCTGCGGCAACGAACACACGATCTGCTCCGCGACCATCCGGGCGTTGCCACCTTCAGGCTTGGTGCGCTAACCGAGGGGGGAGCTGGAGTGACGATTGTGGAGTTGAAGTAGAGGATAGAAGATTGGAGTTAAGGTGTTGGGTTAGTTTTGAACTATTGGATCTATGAAGAAATTACTTATCGCGAATAGAGGAGAAATCGCTCGCCGGATTATTCGAACAGCTGAGCGGATGGGAATCGAGACCGTGGCGATCTATTCCGACATCGACACACCTGCTCCGTACGTTCAGGAGGCAACCGAGGCCTATCGACTGCCGGGAGTTACGCCGGGCGAAACCTATCTCCGCGTAGATGCAGTCCTCGAGATTGCGAAGAGATCGGGGGCGGACGCAATTCATCCCGGCTACGGCTTCCTCAGCGAGAATGCTCTCTTCGCAAAGCGGTGTGCCGAAGCTAATATCACCTTCGTCGGCCCTTCGCCCGAAGCAATTGAACATCTTGGCAGCAAAACAAATGCGCGGCGTCTGGCAATTGATTCTGGCGTTCCAGTAATGCCGGGAACAACTTCCGGCGTTGCCTCGCTGGAAGAGGCTCGGGAGACTGCCGAGGAGATCGGCTACCCTGTCTTACTGAAGGCTGCTGCCGGTGGTGGTGGCAAGGGAATGCGCGTTGTACGTGAAGCCTCAGAACTGGAGAGTGGACTGCGCGCTGCACAGGGTGAAGCGATGACAGCCTTCGGTGACGATGAAGTTTTCGTTGAAAAGTATGTTGAGGAACCACGCCATATCGAGATTCAAGTTGTGGCCGACTCGCAGGGGAATATCCTTGTGCTCGGTGAGCGGGAGTGCTCAATTCAGCGACGACACCAGAAGGTTGTTGAGGAAGCACCATCAGTTGCGCTCGACGATGATTTGCGGAAGCGGATGTTCGCAAGTGCTGAGAAACTTGTAGCTGCGGCAAACTACACGAATGCTGGAACACTTGAATTCCTCCTCGACTCCTCCGGCAACTACTACTTCCTCGAAGTCAACACCCGGCTGCAGGTGGAGCACCCAGTAACCGAAATGGTGACTGGTCTTGATTTGGTAGAGTTGCAAATTCGCGTTGCCAGAGGTGAAGAGCTTCCGGTGAAGACTGAAGATGTTGTGAGGCGGGGTCACGCAATTGAGTGCCGTATCTGTGCTGAAGATTCATACGATAACTTCCTGCCGAGCATCGGGCGGATCTTCGATCTTCGTGAGCCAGTTGGCGAGGGTATCCGCGTCGAGTCATCAATCTATCCCGGCATGGAAGTCTCCCTCTACTACGATCCAATGATTGCGAAGCTCGTCTGCTGGGGAGAAGATCGAGATGCTGCAATTGCGCGAACACTAAAAGCACTCGACCACTACCACATTGCCGGAGTGGCGACGACCATTCCATTCTGCCGCTCAGTATTGCAAAACGAAGATTTCCGTTCCGGCAATTTCTCAACCGGCTACGTGAAGAAGCACTGGGTAGAGCCAAAGCAAGAAGTCAGCGACGAGCTTCTCCGAATGGCGGCAGCCGCAGCTATTCTCACGGAGGAGAGGGTGAGGGAGAGAGTGGAGGGAGTATCGGCGTAAAGCAGAAGTTGTGGCAGCCACAGAAGTTTGAACGACAAATAACTGACAACACATATCATACAACACAATCCATGAATCCGGATACACGCACAACAACCGTAGAAGATGCCAAGAATCTTGGGCTGACCGCAGCGGAGTTCGAGAAGATTTGCCACCTTCTCAACCGCGCTCCGAACTACACAGAGCTTGGTGTCTACTCTGTGATGTGGAGCGAACACTGTAGCTACAAAAACTCTATCGCACAGTTGAAGCTGCTCCCAAGAAGCGGAGCACGTCTGCTGGTAGAAGCAGGACAGGAGAACGCCGGTCTTGTGGACATTGGGGATGGGTACGCAATCTGCTTTAAAATCGAAAGCCACAATCACCCCTCTGCAGTCGAGCCATATCAAGGGGCTGCAACAGGGGTTGGGGGAATCCTTCGGGACATCTTCACGATGGGTGCGCGCCCAATTGCCGCGCTCGACTCACTCCGCTTTGGCAAGCTCGACAACGAGCGGACCAAGCTTCTGTTTGAAGGAGTTGTGAAAGGGATTGGGGACTACGGAAATTCATTCGGTGTTCCAACCGTTGGTGGTGAAGTCTTCTTCGAAGATTGCTATCGCGATAACCCGCTGGTCAACGCAATGGCTGTCGGCATTGTGAAGGCTGAGCAGACAGCTTCGGCGACGAGTGGTGGCCCTGGGAAAGCAGTGATGATTTTGGGGGCGCGAACTGGCAGGGATGGCATTCACGGAGCTTCACTCCTCGCCTCGCGTGAATTTGATGAGAAGACCGAAGATATGCGTCCAACCGTTCAAGTTGGCGATCCCTTCTACGAGAAGATGCTTTTGGAGGCAAGTCTCGAACTGATTGCCTCAGGCATCGTTGTCGGGATGCAGGATATGGGGGCTGCCGGAATCAGTTGCTCCACATCGGAGATGAGTGAGAAGGGGGGGACTGGTATGAAAGTGAATCTCGACTTAGTACCGCTGCGGGAAGATGATATGTCGGCATACGAGATCATGCTGAGTGAATCGCAAGAGCGAATGCTTTTGGTTTTGGAGGAAGAGGATATTCCTAAAGCTGAACTACTCTGTGAGAAGTGGGATGTACCGATCACACGGATCGGCGAGACAACCGAAGATGGAAATATTGAACTCTACCACCGTGGAGAGCTGGTTGCCTGCATTCCGGCCGAGAGTCTTGTCCTCGGCGGTGGCGCACCAGTCTACATCCGCGAACAGAAGGAAGCCTCCTACTTGGGAGAGACGCGCTCAGCCGATCCTCGCGAACTGATTGGGGATGTTTCACCATCAGACGCCTTCAACCAACTTCTCGAATCTCCGAACATTGCGAGCAAGCACTGGGTCTACGAGCAGTACGACTCGATGGTGAGAACAAACACGGCACAGTCGTTTGATTCTGACGCGGCGGTTATTCGCCTGAAGGAAGTTCCTGGGAAAGGACTTGCTGTCGCGACCGACTGCAACAGTCGCTATGTATACTTGAACCCGTGGCGGGGGGGAGCAATAGCAGTTGCCGAGGCAGCACGTAACGTCGTCTGCTCCGGTGCTACTCCGGTAGCAATTACGAACTGCCTGAACTTCGGGAATCCATACAACCCAGAGGTCTACTGGCAGTTTGCCGAGGCACTGCGCGGAATGGGTGATGCCTGCCGCACCTTCGACACACCGGTAACAGGGGGGAATGTCTCCTTTCACAACGAATCGCAGGAGAAGGCGGTTTTCCCAACGCCGACAATCGGTATGCTTGGAATTATTGAAGACCTGAATCACGTAACGTCAGCCGGATTCCGGCAGAGTGGCGATATGATTGCCTTGCTTGGAAACACCGGTTCAGAACTTGGTGGAAGCGAACTTCTTTCACTTGTCACTGGAAAAGTTGTCGGCGATGCACCTGAAATTGACCTTCAGGCTGAGAAAAATTTGCAGTCGGCCTTGCTGAAGGGGATTCACTCAGGACTGATCTCTTCGGCTCACGACACATCCGAAGGAGGAATTGCAATTGCCTTGGCGGAGAGCAGTATCAACAGTCTCGGGGGAAATCTTGGTGCAAACGTTGAGGTTGAGGGAGAAGATCAAATCTCAACACTCTTCGGCGAATCGCAGTCCCGCGTAGTTATCAGCTTCAACCCAGAGCAGGAAGAGAGTGTGAAAGCCATTGCAGGAGAGTTCGGTGTTCCGTATCGTCCTCTCGGCCACGTGACGGAGGGATCGTTCACTATCGGCTCGGCAATCTCAACAACAGTGGCTGAGATGGCAGAGCGATATAACGGGGCAATCGAGAAGAGGATGGCAGGTGAGTTGGTAGGGTAAAAGCTTCTATCAATACTGAGAGCACCAAAGAGACAAAGAATACACAAAGGCTCAGAGTTTGAGCTACGAATACAGAATGAATTTTACTGACTATACAGACTATACGCTGAAGGCAATTTCTTCGGTGGATGTTGGGGAAGTAGAGCGGTTAACCGACTCTCTCTTCGAGGCGTTCGAGAAAGGGAATACAGTCTTTGTGATCGGCAACGGTGGCTCGGCTGCAAATGCCAGCCACTTTGCGCAAGACCTTGCGAAAGGGACCTTAGCCCACGCCGATCAAGAGAAGCGATTGAAAGCACTCTCGCTCACCGACAACCTCCCCTTCATCTCTGCACTTGGAAACGATGAGGGGTACGAGAATATCTTCGTTCAACAGTTGAGGACATTTGCCAGTGCGGGGGATCTGCTCGTTGCGATCTCCGGCTCCGGCAACAGCCCAAACATCTTGAAGGCTATTGAGTTTGCGAAGGGGAAGGGGATGAAGACGATTGGCATCACTGGGTTCGATGGTGGCAAGCTACGCGGAATTGCCGACGAGGGAGTCCACGTTCCACTGAATGATATGTGTACCAGCGAGAGCGTTCACTCGGTTATCTTCCACTACGTGATTCTCGAATTGAAAGAGCGGATAACGTCCCATCAGTAAAGGTTCGTGGTGAAGGGGGGGAGTGCTCGATCAAATTGTACACAGATGATGCGGATAAGACGGATTATCACGGATGAATTCAGATCAGCGAAAATCCGTTCAATCCGCCTGTATCCGTGCCGAATTTCCCGAGCGTTCGATGAATTGTACAGAGATTACGCGGATAAAACGGATGGTCACAGATGAGTAAATCAACAATCCCACCTCGTTTCCTGACTGCCGGGTGGCACTATTTGGTGATGCAGAACTTTGAAGTTGATCCGGCTATTCTTTTGCCGAGAGTACCTGCGGGGACAACACTTGATCTGTGGGAGGGGAAAGCTCTGGTCAGTATGGTCGGCTTTCTCTTCAAGAGAACGCGGGTGAAGGGGATCCCAATTCCATTCCACCTCAACTTTGAAGAGATTAACCTTCGGTTCTACGTCCGGCGAGAAGTGGAGGGAGAAGTTCGGCGAGGTGTTGTCTTCGTAAAGGAGATTGTCCCCCGCGCAGCCATCGCCTTCGTAGCTCGCGTTGTCTACAACGAAAACTATGTTGCTCTTCCCACACGCCACCAGCTACAACTCCCAACTCCCTCAGCACCAAATGGACTTGTTGCCTACGAGTGGCGAACGGGGGAGAAGTGGAACCGCCTTGCCGCAACTATCAAAGGGGAACCTTATTTAGCTCCTGAGGACTCACACGAATCTTTCATCACGGAACACTACTGGGGCTATGCCGCGCAGCCAGATGGCTCTACGGTTGAGTACCAAGTAGAGCACCCACGCTGGAACGCTTGGAGTGCAGTCGAGTCGGAGTTCGATTGCGATGTGCGAGGGTTATACGGCGAAGAGTTTGTCCCCTTCCTCTCAAACAATCCCTACTCAGCCTTTGTCGCCGATGGCTCAGACATTGTAGTCAGAAGCGGAAGGAAGATGGAGGGAGAAATCAATAGTCAAAATTAAAAATTCAAAAGAGAGGGGAGGGTGCTATCTCCCTTGGTGATTTCTTGGTGTCCTTTGTGTTACCCTTCTGAACCATCTCTCCTGAACAGTAGAGCAAGACCTTACTTCTCCACAACACTTGAGAGACTCTTCACTCCGCTACGCTCCGTTCTGAGTGACAGAGAGGTGAAACAAACAAGTCTGTCTTTCTGGAGAGATAAAACATTAAGAACACCAAGAGCACGAAGAAGAGATAAAGGGTGATTCCTATTCTTCACTTGAAACGCTCTTACTCGAAACTAAACTCCCCCTTCTCCACACTCCAGTCATTCCCGAAAAATCCAGCGGCTTTGATTCCATCCTTTCCTGAGCGGAGCATTTCCGATGAGATGAGGAGCAGGTCAGGATATCCTGCCCCCGAAATAAAATACCGATTGGAAAATACAGTTCTCCACCCCTTCTCACCAGTCGCTCCAATCACAACAACCGATGCGCTCTTGCTCCCCGGACGTGGGCGCAAGAAGTAGATCGCCAAGTCATCTCCTGTCACTTGATGCTTCCCGATCTCTACTGAGTTTTGTCCAACTTGTACTGGACTTCTTCCGAGCAAAGCTTCCCATGAATTGTTGGTAGCTGCGTTGCCGTAGAGAACAACGTTATGATCTGGCGAACTGGATGGATCGAATGCCGTATCTGGCACAAGCTGGACAGCACCATTTGCACGGTACCACCAGGTCTCCGCATCGTATCGGGCTTTGGCGTAGATCAACGCAGTCTCATCTGCCGTTCCCTTTGTGCCGTAGACGAATATCATTCGCCGCTGCATTCCATACTTAAAGCCCCCATAGCTCAAAGGAGATTTCTCGGTTTGTTGTGGCAGCGTTCCCTCGCGCCATTGATTCCCTACGCGCTTCACGATGATGCGTTCTTGTCCCGGTTGTCTTGGTAGTTCAAGCGTGTTTAGGCTGTCGAGTTCTACTTTGATCGAACCTTCGCCCTCAAAATCTGCTACGTCAAGTCCAAGGAGAGTGACGTTGTCAGTGGTTCCAGTGAACGTGCTACTTTCACGATCTCGCGCAATGTTGACCGAGCTAATCATTCCCTGCTTCTCCTGCTGAAGAATCTCAACCCAGTGTGAGCGAGATGAAATTCCGGGAGATGCCGTGTAGAACTCCACCTGATTCACGTCACTGCTCAACGGGATCGAGTGCCACTTGAAGTAGTCGAACAGGGGAGGCCAGTCGACACTTTGGCCAAACCAATGTTTCCCACCTGGATACTCATAGTAGCAGAGGTCGGGATGAAATGTGCCGAGCCGTTCCCGCATAAAGCGTGCTTGTTCAACCGGAACAGTCTCATCAGCATCGCCGTGAAAAATGTAGACGCCGTGATGTTTGTAGTTGCGCAATAACTCAAGAGTACGACTTGGGTTTGATGCGCGATCAATGATCTCCTCAATTCCCGATTGTTCTTCAACTTCCTCCTTCCCACCATACGACCAGAAGCTATACCAGCCTGCCGATGGAGCAATGGCAGCCCACTTGTCCGGGAACGTCGCGCCGAGTTGCCATGTTCCGTGCCCTCCCATCGAGTGACCCGTCAGATAAATTTGCTGTGGCGGAGGTTGATATTTCTGCTTGGCAAGTTCAAGCACTTCCAGTGCGTCAAGTCGACCCCAGTCCTCCCAGTCGAAACCGAACGGTCTGCGGTTTGTTGGGGCAACGACGATTGCCCAATCCTTCGGAGAGTATGCCCGCGCCTGACCGATTGCCTCCACAGAAGCGCCGTGCAGTGTGAGAATCAAAGCTGGGTGTTGGAGTGTATCGCTGGTGGGAGGAGATACGGCGTAGTACTGCACGCTTCCATCAATATCACTGATGAACGTCTCCTTCCGGTCATCGTTGGGAGATACCACCTCAAGCTCAAACTCAAGGTCGTCGGATGTCTTACTCGATAGTGAGTAAAGCGTTAAGAGTCCCGATTGCTTTCCCACTTCGTTGAGAGAAAGAGCCGGTATCCGAAACCCAATTTTTGTAGTCGTCAGGGGAGGGAGTGGGGGGAGAGTTGTCTCTACACTTTGGCCTGCAATCTCGCACCGAACTCTGAGTTCACCTTGAAACTCTTCGGTTGCGTTAACAATGCGAACAGCTCCCCAACTCTCTTCAGCGTGACCTACAACAATCGAAGGGAGGGTCATATCCTGATCGGTGAGAGTGAACAGCGACCTCGGCTTGCTCAGGCTTGCCTTCATTCTACCACGTGAGCCAATCAGGTAGATCGCGTTCATCCCCTTCCTGATCTTTACCGGGTTGATAACCGTTCCGTAGTCGTAAATATCTCCCACTCGCGGTTCGCCGTTCACTATCGTCATGCTGTTCCCACGTGTCTGGAGGAGCATGATAGTTTCGGTAGCCGATTCGTAGGGAAGGAAAACCCAGTCGGATGGTGTTTCCAAGTCCGAAAACCAACCTTCTTCATCTCGTTCGATTTTCTTCCACTTCGAGGTTGTTCCATCTGGATTTTTACACGCAACTCCTCCCTCAACGGGGAGTGTCAAATTCCCGTGGACAAAGTCGAAGAGAAGGTAGTTGATGAAGATCGGGGAGCGACTTGACTCGGAGAAACAGCTTGTGGTCAGCCCTTCGGAGAATTCAATGCTTTCTTGGCTAAGGAGAAGTGAAGTTGGAAGCAAGGTGAAAATGGATATGAGAACTCCAAACGTATTGAATGACTTGAAATGCTGATAGCCAGAGTCTTTTACGTTATACATGCCAGATGCTTTGTCCCAGGTTATAGTGGCCGTTATGACGAGCAAAGATAGCGAAGGGAGGATTGTTTGGTACTTCGCTGCTGTTTTCGACAGTACTCCCATACTTGTTGAGAGTCGAGGGGCATCCGAGTGAGCCATACAGGTTGAGTATCGAGGGACAGAATCGACGAATAATTGCAAAGTCCTCCAGAGTGATCTGGTTGTGTTCACGGCAGTGAGAGGATCAGGTGACGGAGGTGGCGCTCAATTCTACAGTATTGAATCCGAAGAGCTATTGGGGCTACCGGTTTATGATTCTGGATCAGTTGCCATATCTTGCGGAAGGACTCTGGACTCATCTATGAACCATGCAACTCCTCCTCCTCGAATCACTCATCTTCCGAAAAGGTGATGGAATATGGCGGTTCAATCATTCAAAATACCGATCTTGAACTCATAGAATCATTAGGTCGTTTTTTATGGAGTAGATAGGCACTTTGCGTTATGAAAAAGATTCTCTTTACAATTGTCTTTCTGTTGAGTCTCGCTGTTTTCTCAACTACTCTGAGCCTGGCACAAACAAGTCTTCTATCAGAGGAAAAATCTGTTGGAAGAAGTCCTGTCGCCACATGTTTGCGTGTGGATACAGCTACAAGGTATACAATTTGCGTATTC
>JBFWSB010000094.1:0-12771 GCA_050248595.1 Kapaibacterium sp. (SeqCode) | reverse complement strand
TACAAACAGTATGGTTGATGGCGTTCTGAAACATGGTATAGTAGCTCAGGAGCCAAACTACGGCATGTACGTAGTGGGAAACAAGAGCGAAGAACATTGATACGGATAATCTGGGAAATGGACTCTACAGAAAGATATAGACCGCAGAGTCGCAGAGGACGCAGAGGAATACTCCGACTCCCTTACATACTTCCCTACAACTTGGCATTCTCCAACTTCTTTCGTTCGCTTCGGGTGAGACTCTCGATTCCTCGTTCGTTGATCTTGTCGAGAATCTGGTTGATCTCCGCTTCAGGGTCAACTGAGGTAGACTTCTCCTTCTCTCTCTTCTGTTCACGCATGCGACGAAATCGGTAGGAGGTAGATCGGTCGACCAACATGATCTCTGGCTTCAACACAATCAACGTCATAAAGATCACCGTGGGAAGGAGCAGAATCAGGAAGGTATCCCAATGCAGACGTAGAATATCTGGCTCCAGAATCGCAGCCAACAGAAGACCCGTAATAGCTCCACCTAAGTGTGCGTCGTGGCC
Organism: Kapaibacterium sp. (SeqCode); assembly: GCA_050248595.1. Lineage (GTDB taxonomy): Bacteria > Bacteroidota > Ignavibacteria > OLB7 > OLB7 > JAGWAZ01. The sequence goes on along the minus strand of JBFWSB010000094.1, from coordinate 12,238 downwards.
GATATTTCCTATCGACCGTTTGATGCCATAGATTGAGATCAATGTGTAGAGGAAACAGAAGAGAACGGCGTTGATGTGAATCGGAAGGAAGAGCATTCCAATTCCCGAATCGGGATAGAGGAAGGCAAAGGCAAACATCACACCACTGATTGCCCCCGATGCCCCAACAGCCGAGTAGTTACCATGCTGCCGGTGGATAAAGAGTGAGAGCAAACTTCCACCAAGCAGACTTCCGAAGTAGAGGAGGAGATAGGAGTAGATCGGTAAAGAAGCCTCAACGATTTGTCCAAAGAAATAGAAAGAGAGTGCGTTGAAGGCAAAGTGTATCCAGCCGTTGTGTAGGAACCCCGAAGTGATCAGTCGGTAGAACTGCCGGTCGATAAGGATATCGTCAACCCGGAAGAGATACTTCTCGAACGCAAACGAGTTCCTCAACGTGTAGTACGTCGTGGCAAAGAAGGTGAGGATAATGGTGACGGTGACAAGTGAATCCATACGACTTCAGTAGACAAGTAGTCTCTACAATGCTCTGAGATCAGCTCCCACAGGAACATTCCCTCACCCCTTCTGCAGTCACATTCCCCACAATACACCAATAGGCTCTGAACTGGCTGAACGGACTTGAACCTTTGCTGACAGGATAGTACTGAAGGTAGTCCATTTGCATCGCTTGATTGGTATCGAGGTTCCTATAGATTTTCGTTAGCGACGCTGTGGTAATCTCCTTCTCTCGGTAGACATCGCTGAAACGATATTCACTGCTCCAAGCCGAAAGGTTCCCCTCTGGACTATTGGCAACGTTCGCGTAGTAGACCGTGTAGTCGAGTAGTTGACCATTCTTCGGATTATAGTCCACTACTTTAAATCCGGGATTGTTTGAATTGACAGGACTTATCGAGGGGAAGTAGAGCATAGAGGATTGCATTGTCTTCCCTGTTGAGTCTGGAATAAGTCGGAAGTCATCCCTGTGGTAGTGTCCTGCGAAGTTGGCTGCAATCAGGTCGGCATGGTTCCGAAGAATGTCAATGTATCGACGGTTGAACGATGTATCCATATCGAAAACTGGATTGCCGATACAGCCGGCACCACTCAACGATTTCAACGAGCCATAAGTATCAACGCCGGGTGGGATATGTTGTACAATCCAAACTCGCTTTCCCTTCGCTCGAACGGCAGCAAGTTCACCTTCAAGCCACGTCAACAACTTCTTTCCCGGCTCGTGATTCTCTTGCGGAACAACGTTAGCACAGAAAACACCATGTTTTCCAAGATTATATTGGTTCGACATGAAGATCGTGTTCAACACGATAATTCTCAGGTTTGTATCTGTAGGACTCGCAACGCTGTAGTAGCCTCCTTCTTTGAACGTTGCGTCGAAGCTCGCGGTATCGCTACTGTGAAGCATCGGCTTCCAAAGATTGGCTACCATCTGAAGGAATGGACTATTTGGCTGCACCATATAGTCACCACAATAGGCATCGTTGTTGCCAAGTGCAGAAAAGACCGGAACACCGGGATAGGTCTCCTCGATCATCAACTTCAAAAATGTTAAAGTCTTGGCAATGAAAAGCTGCACAGACGCTTCGTCCTGTCCGGGATTCGAAAGGCATTTGCTCTGAAAGTCGTGCGCAAGAAGATCACCGGCAATAACGATAAAGTCAGGCTTTGCCGAGACTGCTTTCATTTTTTCCAGTGATGAACGGAGAAGCGGGTAGTTCGCGTCGGCATGGTAGGTACTCAACGTGGTAATTGCAGAGCCTTCAAATATCCGCTTCCACTCAGAAGGATCGCTGGCAACCAACGAATCAAAAAGTGTTGGATCGTAGTATGGATCGAAGTGAACATCGGAGATGGCAAGAAATTTGTTGGCAGAGATAGAATCGGTGGTCACCTTTTTACCTCTCACTATCTCTTCTGTATCCTCAAACTCTTGGTTGCTTCCACAAGAGAGGAGCAACAGCATTGCTATCGAAGCGATGGCACAATGTAGGCTGTAGCTATTCTGGACTTTCAAATTTCTCTCCGATCTAATAAAAATGAATTGTTTGTAAAGACCTGAACTACTCACTTGCAATGCTACCATCCTTCGTAAGAACCAATTGGCGAATATGCCGTCTCTGCTTTTCTCCCGTTCCTTCTACGAACATATGGTAGAGTCGGTAATCTCCACCATCATCGATATTCACTGAGACAACCATATCCAAAGAGATCTTCTTATCCAGTCTAATATCCTTCTTGAGCTTCAGATTGAGATTCTTATCGTACTTATACATTTCAATACTGGTCTTGCCACAGAATAGAACGGTCGTCCCTCTCAAGTCGTTCGGTAAGACAAAGCCATCCCTTTTAGAAGATGCTTCTACCTCAACGCTGCGGTTATACTGTTCTTTTTCGGCAGAGTACCACGTTGACAATTGCCAATCATTCTCATTCTTTTTACCCAGTATCGAATAGGAGTCTCGACCATATATCATATCGGTGAATGAATAGGTTGTATCGATAGGGGGAATTCCCATCAACTGATCCTTCCAATTGAGGTAGACATAAATTGCTTTCTGACCAAAAAAGTATTGAACGTAATGATCTTGTATCGTTGGAATCGTTGCTTGCACTTCAGCTAACATGTTCGTCAACTGATCCCCATATTGATCTTCTAAGATTTCACCAGTCTGTTTATCGATTCTCAAAGTGTGGTAATTGCGGACCTCCTCGAGAGCCATTAACCCATCATCACCGTTGACTGGCTTTAGATAACTTCTTTTGTAGTATGCCAGAACTGTAATTTGAGCAGCAGTATCGACATAGATACTCTGTATCTCCTCCAAAGAATCTGTGTCAGTAGTCCACAGCTCATTGCCGTCAGGATCGAATTTGCTGATGGAAACGCCTGCATCCAAGGCTGTGTTCAAACCTCCTGTATAGATCATGCCATCCAGATCTATTGCAAGTGCTGGCTTATTACTTATTGCGCTTGACCCTACCACTTTTTGCCATAACAAGCTCCCACTGTTATTCAGACAAAAGAGCCGAGTAGTAAAACTTGACCCACCGAATGAAGCCTCTCTGACACTCAACGGTAGATCTAAGTATGTAAACTGCCCTTCTTCATGAATAGCCTTTATCCGTTCAGCACTCGGTAATGCATAGTCCTTGAGAATTATGTAATGATGATCTCCATCAGAAAGGCTATATCCTTCTGGTGAATAGAAACCTGTTGGAAATACAGTCTGGCAACGTAAGAGTCCCGGAATGAATACAGATAGAGTGCAAAGAGCAATCTTGGTGATAGTCATGATAGATTCAATGGTTATTGATTGAAGATTTGCTCCATCATTATTCAGCAAACATTTTCGACACCTTCCGATTTTTTTCAGAGATGGCTTCGTCATAGAACTAACTCACACCCTCAAGTACACACAACTGAGGATAAGAAGGATTGCTTCATCTGGAACCTCGCTCCCTACTTCGTCATTAAAAAGCAAGCTTTGAAATGCACCTCACTCTACCAACTTTTACACCCTACTCCGCAGCAGCACCGACAAAGATACTCGTCACTTTCTGGTCTTTCATCGAAAAGATAATTCCACCAAAAATCGAACCGACCACTATTTGCTCTTCATCGAGTGGATCGCTCTCTGGATCAATATCGTCTAAGTAGGCACTCTTTACCTCTTCGCGTGAACTTCCAATACCGATCTTCCGAGCAGTCTTCAGTGTTGATTTACCACTGAGCGTAATTCTATCGACCGTTACCTTTTTGTCATCTCCCCTCCACATTCCAACAGTCAAGCCTTTGGCAGGATACTTCCAATCTTGGTGCTCCGCTCCATCGGCATCCCACATCTCGAATGCGGTCTTTTGCGCTGGCTCTCCCAAGGCCTCCACAACCTTCCCCTCACTCATGCCGATATAGATTGGCCCGACATTTTCATCCATAGGTTCTTTGATTTTCCGCTCTCCTCCTTCTGTGCTCTGCATCGCGGTTGTATCAGCAACAGTAGTGTCGGGCATCTTCGTTGTATCCTTCCCCCGCATATCGATACCTGAATCTTGTGGTGGCAAATGCTCACTCTCTTTATCCTGACTTTCGCCACAAGCAAGGAAAAGGGTAGAAGTAATTGCAAACAGTAGAAGAGAACGGAACATGATGACAACCTCAGATTTTCGTATTCGTGAACCTGCTGATTTGGAAGCAGTAGAACTCTCGGAAGAGAAAATCTACGACCTCGGAGAGGATAGTACAAAACATGCAAGCACTTCAGGTTGATTGGCAGCTATCTATTCGTGCAGAAGAAGATTGAGTCTATCCCCCTTTTGTCGAGCTACTTTCTTACTTTTGGCGTTTTCTTAATCAACTGCATTTATTCAATCACTATGTCACTACATAAGCTATTCCTTGCTCCCTCCCTCCTCGCACTGGTTCTTCTCCTCTCATGTGGTGAGGGAGGAAAGGGTGAAAGTGAGAAGAGTGAAGAGATTAGTACGAACCAGACAGAGCAGGACTCTAAGTCGCAAACGAGACTTGGTATTTCTGTTGAAGAGTGGATTGCTGAGAATGGTCCCGATCCATCTACTCCGTGGGGTGTATCCGAACTCAATCGTGCAATTCAGGTGATTCAATCAATTCGCCGCACTGGTACGCACGGACTTCCACGACTTGGAGGAAATGGGACTGGCAAGGAGATATTTGCCCGGATTATCTCCGAAGAGAATCTTCACCAACTTACTCCAGACTCAGCATCTCTTGAAGAGAAGATGGGACCGTTAGGACAATTCATGACGGTGGAGACGCAGATCTACATGGTCTACGCTGGGGCGATGATGGGGGGGGAAGGCTATACCGACGAGATGATTGAGTTGATGTCGTTCCTCCTCACTACTGAATCAGAGTTCATGGAGATACTTCAAGCCTACCTCAAAACAGTTACCCCTGAGCAGAGGGAAACGGAGTCTTTTAAGACTGGGATGAAACAGGTGCAGGATGGGTTGACTCAATCGCTTGAAGGTATGATCACTGTGCTCCGGGACAAAGGTGTCTTCAGTCAGGCTCAGTTAGAACGGTTGGCCACATCGTTGCAAACTCTCGGCCCTCCTTTAGTTGCTGGTCTCGATGAGAGTTATCAGCAGCAACTTCAGGGCAAGGCAGTCTTAACGCTTGAGGCAACTGATAACGAAAAGATTGCGCAGGCTCTTCACGCTGTCTTTCCGAATATCGAGGCTGCAAAGTAGTTCGTTCACGTCGACACCGTCGTCTCCCGATGTTCTTCTATCATCGGGAGACCATGGCGTGACTCTCAACAGAGTCTTTCCCTCTCTACCGCGTAATCTTGATGAGTACATTTCCACCGACGATGTAACCAAGCTGCTGAGAAATGAACGAGGCTGATTCAATCTCCATAGCTCTATTCAACTCATAGGTTCCCTGCCAGTGCTCTCCGGCGTCAGTTGTGTAGAACATTGAGCCGTACTCTTCTCCAGAATCACCTTCAGGATAATAGCCAGCTCCAAAGGCAACGCCACTCCCATCATCCCACATCAGAATCTGCCGAATCTTTTCTGGAGAATAGTTGAGAGTCTTCCAGGTAGATATTGAGTCTTTCGTTGTCACGATATAGTTGTCACCTGCTAAGAACCACCCATCGCTCGAAACATCCATGGCATACGTGTTGCCAGCCCCCTCTGGGCGACTATAGAACCCCCAGCTCTTTCCACCATCTGTTGTGTGAAGAATACTTCCGCTGAGTGGAGTTATGTAGGCTACGTTGGAATCAACAACCGTAATGTCGAGGAAATCTCCTTTGGCTATGCTATACTCCTGTGATTGCCACGTTTTTCCTCCATCTTCTGTTCTCAAGATAAACTTAGCCCCTACGGCATAACCGAGACTCTCACTGGCAAACTCGACTTTCCAAAAATTGATTTGCTTGTCTGGTGTATAAACCTGCACCCACGTCTCACCCCCATCCTCGGTTCTTAATATTCTGTTCTGCCCAACAACAACCGCAGTCTGATAATCCAAGATTGCAACGTCCTTCAGCATTACGCCAGCGGTACTATCCATAATCTTCCAGGAAATTCCCCCATCGGTTGTGCTGACGATTGCGCCATTGTTCCCTACAATCATCCCAACCATCTCGTCGAGAAAATCAACTCCGTGATAGAGTCCGGCAGGCTTCAGTGGAATATCGATATACTCAAGGTTGTATATCCCCAACGTTGTGCCGTCGGGTGAAAGAATTGTCGGCTCGCTTCCACAAGCCAAGATGAAGAGCGCAGGAATAATAGTGAGGAGAAATTTCATAGGGCATCAGTAATCAAAACATTCGCAGGAGAATTACTCTCAAGGTTTCAGTAGTGACACAAATGAGCTCTATTCATAACAGCGCAATAGTGCTGAGTCACAGATTAAAGAACTACTGAAATGTCACTCCGATTCGCGATCAGATAGTTCAACCGACCTCTCTATCTACCGAACCATTTTCTACTTCCACTTTTCTTCAAAACGACGTGCGCCGTGTTGTATCCACTCGCGGCGAAAATCCCTCCCCCCGGATGTGTGCTCGCCCCGGTCAGGTAGAGATTCTCGAACGGCGTGGTGTAGTCACTCAGTTCTGGTGTTGGTCGGAAGAGGAACATCTGGTCGAACGACATCTCGAGGTGCATTACATTCCCCCGGTGCATGCCGTGGAGTCGCTCGATGTCGAGTGGTGTTTGGATGTAGTAGTCGGTGATTGCCCCCTTCAAGTTTGGCGCATATCGGGTGGCAACGTCGATAAGTTTTTCCGCCTCTCGCTCGCGAATGTTATCCCAACTCTCACCGTTCGCAAGTTCGTAGGGATGATACTGACTCCAGATGAAGACCGTATGTTTTCCTTTCGGAGCGAGACTCTCGTCGATCGCTGAAAAGGTCATCAGTAGACATGCTGGATCGCGACTCGGAATTCCCCGAAGGTAGTCGGCGTAGGCGTGGTCGAGATATTCAGGTGTAGGACAGAGAAGTTGGAGACCTGTATGGGATGGGTGAGGATTGGCTGCGTCGAGTTGCGCTGGATTGTGGGGCATGGCGCTGTAGTTTGGCAACTCGTCACTTGCACAACGAAGTACCATGCCGAAGCCGTTGCCAACCCGTAGATCGTCGATCCTCTTCGCAAGCCCTGTGGGAAGATTCTCCCGACCGACGAGACTGAGCATTGTTGTGACTACGTGGGTGGCGGCCACAACTCCTTTCGTTGCCCCATATCGTTCGCCACTCTCAAGTTCTACGCCGACAGCGCGATTGTTTTCGATGATGATTCGCTTGATCGGAGCACCTGTAAAAATCGTTCCTCCGTCCGACTCTAATCGCCTCCCCATCGCCTGCGTCAGCATTCCACTTCCGCCACGCGGTCGCTTGGCCCCACTCTTGTGAATCATCGACTGCCACCCAGCGAAGTCGGCAGTGGCAAGCTCGCTCGGTGGTGGACCAGACTGCGCGGCAAGCCAGAGCATCGCAGCTTGCATCGGCGTTGATTCGAACGACTCTCGGATTACCTGTCCGTAGCTGCTAAAGATTTTCCTGAGCGTTGGCACAACCTCTTTCTTCTTCCCAAACTTCCCACTCATCATTGTCCTGAGAAGATTTCCCGGCGTCGGTGGCTTTAAGAATGCGCTGAAGACACCGTCGTTAATTGCCCCCCAGAACTTTACGAACTCGTAGTAGGCCTCCGCATCTTTCTCGCTGATCTTCGCGATAGTCTGGCAGGTCTTGTCGACATCGCGGTAGAATCCAATCCAATCCCCCTCCTCGGTTGGATGCCATCCCCAGGGATCCATCTCGATATAGTCGAGACCGAACTTCTCCAGCTCAAGCTCACGAATCACCGGCGTCATGTGGATCATGATGTGGGCAGAGCCACCAACGTCCATCTGATATCCACCGAACATCTCCCGCGTGCAGACTGCACCACCGATCTCATCCCGCCGCTCAAAAACTGCAACGTTCATCCCAGCCTTCGCCAAGTAGCAGGCCGTTGTCAAGCCGTTGTGGCCAGAACCGATGACGATGATGTCGAATGTGTTTGCCATAGAAAAAGAGTCGGGAGTTTGAGAGTCAAGAGTCTAAGAGTTGGGAAGGTTTTGTGATCGAACTTTGGTGGCGTGCGTGTTTGACTTGTATCTGTTATACATGCAGCAAATGAAAATGCAAAACTACAAGTCCCCTTTGATGCCTCACTCTCGGCAGGCTGCGATACATCACGTTCGCAAAATGTTTGGTCACGTCTGTCGAACACCCCTTCTCTCGATCTGCCACCAATCTTGTAGCCGCTTTCAAAGGGAGTTGAACTGGATGTGCTGACATCTCTACTTGTTCATTCTGCCCCTTCGGGGCGAGAAAATACTAATGCTTCGTTTTCCGGGGATTTCATCCCCGGCCACATATCGGTAGCCCCTTCGGGGCAGTTCATGGATTCAGTTCGATCTTCGGAAGTTTTCTACTGTTGCTCATGTTCAAGATATCCGCCCACTGCCTGCTGACCATCTCGACCCTATTGTCCGTAAGAATATCTCAGGAACGATAATCTCTACTGTACTGGGCGCAGCCTGAAAAGCTGCGGCTACCGCTTCCCCAACTCTATAAACTCTCAACTCTACACACTCTACGCACTCTCTCCAACTTCCTCCCACTCCCTCTCGTCATAGATCAGTTTTCGAGCAATCTCAGCCCCTTCTTCGTCGAGACGGTTTAGGGGTTGGATTTTGGAGGCATGGACGATGGCCATGTCGAGTCCGGCTTCGACTGCGTGGTAGAGGAAGACGGAGTTCAGTACTTGGCGTGCTGCTGGATTCAGACCGAAGGAGCAGTTGCTGAGACCGAGAATTGTTTTCGCATCCGGCATGTTCGCTTTGATCTGCCGGATCGCCTCAATTGTGGCACTGCCACTGTCGCGTAGTTCTTCTTGTCCAGTTCCGAGCGTAAAGGTCAGCGGGTCGAAGATCAGATCGCTCTCACGCATTCCATTCTCCTCCACAACAAAGTCACGAATGCGGCGCGCGATACCAACTTTTTGCTCTAACGTATAAGCCTGTCCTGTTTCGTCAATCGAGAGGGCGATGAGGGCTGCACCGTAGCGCTTTGCTAAATCAATGATCTGCTGTGCCTTCTCTGTTCCATCCTCGAAGTTAATCGAGTTGATAATTGCCCGCCCGGCATATCGCTTCAACGCAATCTCAATCACCGGCACTTCGGTCGAGTCGATCACTAAAGGCAACTGCACTGCTGTGTTGAAGCGGCGCATTACCTCGTCGACATCGTAGCCTTCATCCCGACCGACGTAGGCAACGCAAACGTCGAGAACGTGCGCCCCCTCCTTCATCTGCTCCTTTGCCATGGCAACCATTCCGTCGTAGTTGTTCTCGGCAAGCAGCCGCTTGAACTTCTTCGAGCCGTTGGCGTTGCACCGTTCACCAACCAAGAGTGGAGCAGGCTCCACCCGCATCGGAACTGATTGATAGATAGAGGAGACAGAGGGTACAAACACAGGATTTCGCTCGGCACGTTCGGTAGTGTCAATCAACGTGCGCAGCCGTGAGATATGCTCGGGAGTTGTTCCGCAACAGCCTCCAATCACTCCAACCCCAAATTCTCCAACAAATTTCTTCATCCACTTCTCCATCTCCTCTGGCGTGAGATGGTAGTGAGGTACACCCCCAACATTCTCTGGAATCCCGGCGTTCGGCATCACGAAGATTGGCTTCGGAGAGTTCGCACTCAAGTACATGATGTGCTCTTCCATCTCCTTAGGTCCGGTGGCACAGTTAAGTCCAAAGACTGAAATAATATCGTATGGCTCGAACGTTGTGAGGGCAGCGGAAATCTCTGTTCCCATCAACATCGTCCCCATCGTCTCAATAGTCACCGAAACGATCACGGGAAGCCGCACTCCTTTCTCCTCGAACGCCCTCATCGTTGCAGATAGTGCTGTCTTCACCTGCAATGGATCCTGACAAGTCTCGATGCAGAGAAGGTCTGCCCCGCCATCGATCAATCCGCAGATATGGTCGTAGTAGGAAGCCTCCATGTCATCGAAGGAGATATGTTCGAGCGAGGGGAGTTTCGTTGTGGGGCCGATTGACCCGGCAACGAAGCGAGGCCACTCTTCAGTTGAATACTCGTCGGCACAAGCCCGAGCAATCTCAGCCGAGAGTCGGCTTAGTTCGTATGCTTTATCGGCAATGTCATATTCGACTAAGACAATCGAGGTTGCTCCAAAGGAGTTCGTCTCGATAATGTCCGCACCAGCTTCGAGGAACTCGTAGTGAACCTTGCGAACGGCATCTGGGTTGGAGATGCAGAGATATTCGTTGCACCCTTCAAGCTCTTCACCCCCAAAATCTTCAGCAGAAAGATCTTGGTTCTGCAAGGATGTGCCCGTAGCACCATCAAAGAGAAGAACGCGACGCTGGAGTTGTTCGATGAGAGAATTCAAAATTCAAAAGGAAAAATTCAAAAAAATGACTGTCAGTCCGAACTATTCGCTCCAACTGAATGTGGAGGCGTAGTTTAGATGAACAGGCAAGATACGAACTCCTCAGTCTACAGCGACATCCTCTAAATTTTTGATAATTCGCCTGAATCTGTCAAATCTGTGTACAATTTCATTGAGCAATCATCTTTCGATGGTGATAGTACACGGATGACACAGATTGGACGGGATCTTCACTGATAGGCAGATGACGACAATTCGACAAATACCATAAAAACGTAGTTCACCTGCTTTAAACTCGACTTCCTTCTCTCTTTTTGAATTTTTCATTTTGAATTTTGAATTCATCCCCCCTTTCTTGGTTGGAATCCGTAGATTTGGGACTTGTTTTTTCGAGCCACTCAATCAGAATGATGCCATTATGATTAACACAACTGATCGGTCGGACACCATTTTGGTGGTGATTGATGTTCAGGAACGGATGATGCCTGCAATCAGGAAGAGTGAGCAGGTAATCGACAATATTGGACGGCTAATCCGAGGGTGTCAGGAGCTGAAAGTGCCCGTATTGGTCACCGAGCAATATCCTAAAGGTCTTGGCGCAACCGTCGCCGAACTGCGGGAGATACTTGGAGATGCCTACAACCCACTTGAGAAGATGACTTTTTCTGCGGCAAAAGATCACGGATTCATGCAGGCATTCGAGGCATCGGGAAGACATCAAATACTGATCTGTGGCGTTGAGACCCACGTCTGCGTCTACCAGACTGCACGTGACCTCCACAATTTAGGCTGGACAGTTGAAGTTGTCGCCGACGCTGTTGCCTCACGAGTTCGGCGAAATCGTGAGGTTGCACTAACACGAATGGAACACCACGGGATTGACTTCACAACGGTAGAAATGGCTCTCTTCGACATGATGGAGTCGGCAGAAATTCCGGAGTTCAAGGCAATTTCCGCTATCGTCAAATAATCATCCGAAAAGAGCACTCCCCTTTTTGAATTTTTCATTTTGAATTTTGAATTGAACTAATGAATCCAAAAATCATTGGATATATCCTTATCGCCCTCACTGTAGGTGGTTTGGTCATGTTGGGCTTGCAGTGGTGGATTGCCGGGGGCATCATTACAGTTCTCGGCGGCGTTCTCCTCTTTTTCTGGTGGAGACTCTACCAGATTCTCCGTATCTCTGAAGCACTCTCGAAGGAAGATTTTGAGGGAGCGAAAGAGATGATGGCAAAGATTAAGAATCCAGAAAAACTGAACGACTATTCTCGCACCTACTACAACTTCTTCCAGGGAGTGATTGACATTCGGGAGAATCGGTTCAAGGAGGCTGAGCAGGCGTTCAAGACGGCTTTGGAGATTAACCGCTTCCGGGCAGCGGACGAGAAGGCAACCTCTCACTTGATGTTAGGCCAACTCCTCCTCCGCAAGCGCAACCGCATGGGGGCAACCCGCCACCTGCAGGAAGCAAAAAGCTTGACAACCAACAAACAAATCCACGAGCAGATTCGGACATTGGCAAAGCAAGCAAGAATAAAAGTATAGTCGAGTTCGTAGAGTGTGTAGAGTTGAGAGTTCTTAGAGTTATGCTGATGCGAGTTCTTTGAGTGGTTTGTCGTTGGGGTTATCAGGTTGGAGTGTACCCCTTATCCTGGACAGTGGAGATTGTGGAGTTGTGTGTAATATAAACGTTCAAAATCTACCGGACTGAGATACCCCAGCGTCGAGTGTCGACGATGTCGGTTGTATACGATCTCAATCCAGTAGCC
>JBFWSB010000093.1:0-12788 GCA_050248595.1 Kapaibacterium sp. (SeqCode) | reverse complement strand
GCTTTCGTTCTATCAGGCGCGTTCTGGTTATGTCTATTTCCGGAATCCAAGTGTGATCTTGCAAGCCGCTCGCTTTGTCAATCCTGCTCCCGGTCATATCAAGGAAATTTCTGTTGCCCTCGGTGGAGCCTCTGCTAACGGGACAGCACGACTGAGAATCTTTGGTCATGAGGGGGGAGTTCCCGCACCGATTCTCGAAGATGACCTTATCGAGCCAATTATCCTCCACAAATCAAAAATTGGCTTTGAGCGAATCACCGTTCAGATACCGGAGCGGCCATTCCTTGCCAACAACCAGTTCTTTGTTGCCGTTGATCAGATCGATTCTGGGATCGTCTTTCTCTCCGATCATCTCGAAAAGCAGCCCTTCTGTTCTGCGAACGACGATGAGTTCTATTTCCAACTCCTCAAACAATCTGATGGCGGCTGGCGGTGGGAAAAATATTCGTTCGCTGTCGATGTCGTCATGGACTATCCCTCAGTATCTCCTCGCTATCCCATGGGGGATGTTGCCTACGGTCTTGGCATCGTTGACACGATGCTCTACAATCGCAGCATTGCCTGGGCTGATGTCGACGAAAATGGATACCTCGACCTTCTCTGGGATGGCCGACTCTACCTTAACCGTGAGGGAGAAGCCTTTGAACTTGCCAACGACGAGATGGGGATTACGGGAAAGCCGGCTGCAAACCTCTTTCTCGACGCAAACAATGATGGGGATATTGACATCCTCTTCCTCGGTTCGCAGGATACTGCTGCGTCTCAAAGTATTCTTTTCCTCGGCTCTGGCGGTCTGAGCTTCACACGAATTGATCTCAAACTTCCATCACTCAACCATACAACCAGTTTTAGTCTCTCCGATATCAATGGAGATGGCTATCTGGATCTATTCGTTGGACAAGCTCATGCTCAAACAACAGCAGGTGAAGTGCTTCCAAACTCAGTCAGCAGTCACATCCTGTTGAATACAGGGGGCAAAGGATTTGTGGATGCTTCAGACCGAATATCTCTTGTTGGCATTGATAGCACGTCGAGAGGCTACGGCTCACAATTCTTCGATGCTGACCGGGATGGTGATCCTGATCTCTACCTTGCCCGTCGCTACCCAGATCGAAGTCTGTTACTCTTCAACGATGGGACAGGATACTTCTCCTCAAAGCAAAGTTCTGGTCATGACATGGTGCAGGAGTTGGGAGCAGGTTCCGGTGGCGACTGGAAAGATTTCGACAACGATGGTGACCTTGATCTTCTCTACCCGAGGCTGATCCACCCATACTTGCGGAAGTATCGAGATGCTGAGGGTTCCGGCATATACTCGCACACAGACCAGGCAGATCATCTGATGGCAAAACTTCCAGCAGAGAGTGGTGGAGAATTAGTTGACTACGAAGAACGCCATGCCGGAGGTGTTTGGGGGGATGCCGACAACGACGGACTTCTCGACGCCTTTTTCACCACAACGGGAGACTGTCGTTTTGCCGAACTCTACACGCAAAACCCGGATCACACATTTACGCTGAACACGTTCGACTATGGGTTGCATTGGTCAAGTGCGGGAGATGATGCCGTCTGGGTAGACTTCGACAACGATGGCTGGCTCGATCTCTGCGCGATTGAGTGGAATCGGTTGAAGCTGTACAAGAATCCGGGTGATGGAGATGAGAATGATTTCGTGGAAATCGATCCGGTGCAGAAGAACGGAACACATGATGTCGGAGCCAGAGTGACCGTTCACGCAGGGAACCTTCACATGAGGCGGGAGGTGACTCTCGGGCGTGGTATTCTGATGGGTGATCCGCCACGGCTGCACTATGGATTGGGTAGGAACAATGTGATCGACTCGGTCGAGGTAGAGTGGTCGAATGGGGTGCGAGAGATCTTTACGAGCATCACTGTCGATACGATTACGAAACTGATTCAAGGAAGCTCAGGCAGAACGGTTGCTTCGGGCAAAACCTCCATTACAGCAGTTCCCAATCCGTTTAGCGACGAGCTACACATCTACTACACACTTCCGGAACGACAAAAGGTTCGTCTCGAAATCTACGACCAATCGGGTACACTCATCAAGGTCCTCTTGGAAGAAGAGGTCGAGGGAGGCGAACACACTGCTGTCTGGAAAGCGGACAACAGTAGTGGGACGAAAGCCCCGGCAGGGGTCTACATCTACCGATTGGTTCTACCGAGTGGCGAGGTCAATGGCCGAGCCGTACTTACCAGATAGTGAACAACGCAGGCAAACGTAAAGAGCAAGGAGCTTCAATCACGAGAAGCATTAAAATCGAACACATTGAATGTGAATAGAGTAGTGAAGAAGATGCAAAATCAAGGGAAAGAGGGGGGGAGAGGTCACCAATTTTCACTCATTATCAGTGGGATAGCAGCCGTAGTGGCAGTCATCGCGCTCATTGTATCACTGAACAAGGAGAAGATCGGCGTTGTCCGCACATCCGATTTAGTGGCGAAGTACAAGGGGATGGAAGACGCCCACAAGGCGTTTGAGGATCAACAGAAGGAATGGCAGGGAGAGATTGATACGCTCGAAGCAGACTATCGCAGGACAGTGAATATGCTGAACGAAGAGTGGAAAGTTCTTTCGGCCTCAGAGAGGGAGAAGAGAAGTGAGTTGGCTAAGGCACAGGAGCAGAACTTGATGAAGTACTCACGGACACTCGAAGCACGAATTAATGACAAAGAGAATCGGTTGATTGAAGGTGTTTTGGTAGAGGTTAATGAAGTTGTCAAAAAATATGCTGAAGATCACGGGTTTGATGTCATCTATGGTGCTACAGTAGAAGGTTCAATTCTTCACAGCGATACATCATTAGATATTACTGATGAGCTAATCGAAGTATTGAACGACCAGTATAAACAGAGTGAAAGGACAAATGCTGAAAATTAGTTATCTGATAGCTGTTTCCGTACTCTTTAGCTGTCTTCTCGGATGCAACGAGTCAACAGGTGAGAGGGTTGAAGGGGCAGCGGCAAAGATCAATGATAGTGAAAGTCAATTGGTTCGGGTCTCAGAAAATTCTAAAGCTGTAGTTAAGGCAAAGTACCTGACTCCAGAATACTTAGCACTTGCCGAAGCAAAAAGAAGTCCCAATAGCTTGCCACTCGATAGCCTTCGAAAGATATATAGAAAGAACTTAAGTTTTTCTATTTCACTACACTCAAAAGAGCTGCCGAGCTTGCAGAAAATTGTAGAAAGTGAGATTAGTGAACCGGAAAGTAATACAGAAATCGAATTGTATGAAGAGCGATTCTCTTTATCGGATGGAATAAACAATTGGCATCCAGTACTGGCTTTGCCAGAACAACGAACTGGTGAGGCAGAAGAACATTGGTTCGTTGTGTTTGCAGTTGACCCTTCAATAACTCTTCGAGACAAAGAAGACGTTACGCTGACATATAATGATCCTGAAAGGAAAGAGATTTCAACATTCACGTATACAGTTGCAGACTTCATTCATCCTGAACCTACTACCAGAATAGATTAAACGAAAATGTTTCACATCACACGCGCATATCGACTAATTGCTGCATTCTTGGCTGTAATAATGATTCTTGAGGTTGTTGCTCCGGCTACCGCACTTGCTTTGACGGGTGGCTCTGCACAGGATGAGTTCGCTGGAGGAGGAGGTGGTGGACTTGTCAATCCATTTACAGGTCAATTCTCGTACTCAATTCCGGTGATAAGTATACCAGGTCCAAATGGAGCTGGATATGGAATGACGCTTGATTACGGAAACAATACAAATGTAGAGAGTGAGGCCTCGTGGGTAGGATTAGGTTGGTCGCTTAATGCAGGTGCTATCAATCGTATAAAACAGGGGTATCCTGACGATTATAACAACCAGGATGTGATCTACTGGGATAATGCGCGGACGAACAAAACTACTCGAGTCACTCTTAGGAACGGTGCTGAAGTAGTAAGCAGTGAGTTGCTTAATTCTAATTTGAAAGAATTGCTTGGAGAATCTGCAATAGCTGAGATAAATAGTCAGGATCCAGAAGGAAATCCAAGTCCACTTCCTACTGCAGTAAAGATAAAACTCAGTACTGCATATACTTTGCAGTATAATAATTACACGGGATATGATCATTTCCTTGATTTTTCAGGTTCTGGTCTTGGGGCGAGTGCCAATCTTCAGTTTAGTGAGAATGGCACAGAAGTTTCAGGAGATTTTAGTCCTGCTACTTTAATAGCCAGCGTGATACCATATTCTTTTGGAACTGGCAATGCAAGTGCTGATCAATTCCTCAACAATATGGCTATGAAGTTCGCAACAAGTAATACGAGTCTTAGTAATTTAGTTAAGAGTAAGAATTTTTCATCTCCTTCACGAGTCTCGCCATATGGGGGTATAACGTTAACTGGGGCTGTAGGGGTTGCTATTGATGGCTTCCCTCTCTCTGGATTTGAAACCGGTGTTTCAGGGTCTTATACAACAATTACAGCAGTTCAAAAGAACGTAGAAAAGGTATTTGGATTCCTCTACTCGTCGAAAGTTCCAGATGACACAAAAGCGATGGACTATACGTCCGCGAAAGAAGATAACTATACAAACACTGATCGTTATTTACCCTTCCCGTTAAGTAACGCTGATTACTTCGTTTCTTCGGGTACGAGCGGAGCCGGAAGTTTCCGTGCCTATCAGCGTGCTAATGGATATTTTCGACCAGCCTTTCAGAAGAGCAAAATCCCTATTCTCCACTTTAATGTCGACATTAAAACAGGTGGAGATGGAGGAGTTGGTGTTGCTGCCGGTGGGGGATCCCGCTCCGTCCAGTCAGAAGGGTGGACTAATAAGGGGTTGTCGTATGCCAACGATATTGGTGATGGAGAGTCAGTCTTCTTCAGATTTAACGGAGACCGAGGTGGGAGTTTCCACTCAGGCACTGACGATGCTGTTCAGTTGACGCCAGAGGACGATCCAGAGTGGAAGGATGGAAACGGGGTTAGCACATTTATCAACAATAGCGAGAGGGTGGGGCGTTCTGCGTATGTATCGTATACAACGAATGGTGATTTGTCAAAATATCCGGCATTTGATTGTAGTGGCCGTATTGGTATCCCATATCGTGCCTTCTCCCGGCGGTGGAACACCCTCCACAAATATGTCAATCGATCAGATGTCACTAATGGATTAGGTGAGTTTGCTGTCGTTGGTTCCAACGGATCAACCTATATCTATGGCCTTCCTGTCTATTCCCGCGGGGAAGTGAACATGAGCTACGGATTGTATGGTTTGGACAAATCATCAAACGTTGATAATGAGTTCCTTGCCTATAAAACCGTTACTCCGCACCGAGAAACCGGATCAAGTGCCGGGGGAACAGAATTTGCCGATAACGAGGATCTTAAGGGAACCGAGTATCCAGATCCATATGCTACTACATTTCTTCTGACAGAGATTGTCACGCCCGATTATGTTGACCGGACAAATAATGGTCCTACTCCTGACGACTTAGGGGGCTATGTCATCTTTAACTATGCAAAGGATGCTGGAACGTGGAACAAGTCGCCTAAAGATTCAGCAGATTTCTGGTATAAGTGGCGGTATCCTTATCGTGGTCTCGCATATAGCCGGAATTCACATACCGATCCCCACGATGATGCTGGATCGTTCTCATACGGCTACAAGGAGATATACTATCTCGAATCAATTGAAACGAAGACGCATAAAGCAATCTTTCATACCAGTTCCCGCAAAGATGGCTATGAAGCACCAAGCAGTGAAACGCTCGCAAGTGGTAGTAGAACTATAACTGCGGCTGATCCGAATCCTTCGACAAATCCAGAGAAATTTCAAAAGCTTCAGAAGCTGGACAAAATTGAACTCTGGTCCAAAGATGCAAATGGAAATTCCTCCAAACTGCTCTCTACAACGAACTTCGACTACGACTATACACTCTGTACAGGATTACCAAATGCAGAGAATAGTGGAGGAAAGCTAACACTAAAACGGGTCTGGTTTGAGTACGAGGGAGTAGTCAGTGCCCGCGTCAGTCCATACGAGTTCGGTTATCAGTACCCGGTCGCAACCCACTTTAAAGGGGATGTCCCTACCCAGTATTCCTATATCGTTTCTCATGGAGTTAATCTCAGTGCAAGTGAGCAAAACCCGAACTACTCTCCGGTTGCAGTCGACAGGTGGGGACAATATCAGTATGACGGAGGACAACGGTATGAAGAGTATAAAACGTGGGTCAATCAGGTACCGGACGAATACGCATTCGACCCTGCTGCCTGGCAGTTGAAGTGGATCAAACTTCCGTCCGGAGGCGAAATTCACGTTCAATATGAGCAGCAAGACTATCAATATGTCCAACATCGACGTGCAATGGTAATGGCTCCGTTAACTAGTCGGGGAGCATCGGGGGCATCTGATCGATTCAATTTTGAATTGAACCTCGATGAAGTTGGTATAACTGACAATGCTGATAAAATTGAGCTTGAGAAAAGTCTGAAGAATATGTTCCTCACCAAAGGTGAATACATCTACTTCAAGTTTCTCTATGCTGTTGAGGGAACCCCGGACTTGAGTTACTGTACATCAGAATACATTAGTGGATACGCCGCTGTCTCGGAAGTCTATCGAGATCCCAATACGAACAAGATCTATGTGAAGATTGGAGATGTTGACAAGGAAAAAACGTTGCCTGACAGAATCTGCAAACAGTTCTACAAAGCAGCAAGGGAAGGTATACTGAATAAATTTTGTGGTGAGCCACGAGACGGACTTTCAGTTGATGGAGAAAGTGCCGACAAACAGATTGGCTCGGCACTGTTCGGCGCTCTACAAGCTGCCCCTGATGCTATTCTAAAAGCTGAAGCTGCCGGAACTACACGTTGCAGTGAAATTGATCTGGCTCATTCTTACTTGAGAATTCCAGTGGTTAAGGCAAAGAGAGGAGGAGGGATTCGGGTTAAGCGTATTCTTACATACGATCCAGGTCTTGAAGAAGAAGATATCGCACTCTATGGAACGGAGTACATCTACAAATTGGCTGATGGAAGTAGCAGTGGAGTTGCGACAAACGAACCTTCAGCCGGACGTGAAGAAAATGGCCTGATTCAGTTGGGGATTCAACGTCTCGATCCCTTAAATACTATTGATACTGTTATCTCGGGCAAGAGCATGAGGCAACTTGAAGAACCAGTTGGCGAAGCACTTCTACCTTCCCCATCCATTGGATATTCAAGAGTTATTGCGCAAAACATTCATACTGGAAAATCAGGAACAGGATTTACACTCTATGAATTCCATACTGCCCGTGAATATCCGTTTGATCTTTCGCACTCATCGACAAAGTACCCGGGGCTAACTGAACTTGGAACAGAGGTGACCGATCTTTTGTCCGAGCGTTCAAACCCGTTCCCTGTTGACGTTATTGTATTCGGGCAGAAGAAAGCATACATGAACGCTACACAAGGGTATCGCTTCGTTATCAACAGCATGCATGGTCAGACGAAGTCTGTTTCGAGTTACTCTGGAACTGCTGACCCAGAAACATCTCACACAGATAATAGCACATTGACTGAACAGGTGAGGTACGAATATTATCAGCCGGGTGAACCGATTCCTGTTATGTATACTCCAACAATGGACAATAACAATCCAAGCGATAAAATTGGAATTGATTACGAGAATCCAGGAAAAATTGTTGAAACTCTCACAGAGAGTCGTAAAACAGTAGAATTTTTAGGCGATGTAAATCTTCAATCAGATTTTGCTCTATGGCTTGCTTCGGCGATTCCATTTCCAGTGTTTTCCGGTGTTGGTCGCTATCAACGTGATAAGCAAGAATTTAAATCACATGTTACCACTAAAGTGATTTCATATCCTGCAATTGTCAAGAGCGTTACGGCGACTAAGGATGGAGTAAGTAGTACAACGGAGTACGTAGCATTCGACCCTAAAAATGGAGGGCCAGTAGTGGTGAAAACTTCGGATGGGTATGATGGCTTGGCCATTAATAGTACTACTCATACCGGCACATACTATTCAATGAATATCCCCGCATGGCAGCACTATTCAATATTTGATCAAATCGCATCAACGCAGTTCTTGATACTGAAAAGTAACTCACAGGTCAGCTATTCGAAACGGTACATTCAAAGTTCGACTGGCGATGAGCACTACCTCACGGTGAAAAGTCTCGCTCCCGGCGGAGGAGAATCCCTCTTCAAGTCAGTAGTCAGTGGAGATCTGATTGAACTGAAAGGAGCTGGCTACGATAATTCAGGCAATCCTGCCACTGTCAGTTTAGGACTATATAATGTTGGAGTGATTGCGGGGAATCGAATCCAGTTGCACCCGGTTTCCTTCTCGATATCGAATACAATTCAAAAGATTGATGGTGTTGATATAGAAATAGTGAAGAGTGGACGGAATAATCGTGCTGGAGCTTCGGTAGGTGGACTCTCTACCTATGGTTCAGCACCAAGTGCAGTATATCATCCTGTTCAGTAAACAGCTACAAAACAATCATGTCACTCAGGAATTCTACAATGCTATTGTCGGCGAAGCACCACAGAGAGTCGTTATATAAAATGATTGTTATCTGTTGGTGTTGTCTGATGTGCGCGAGCGAGCTAAGTGCGCAAGCCCCGACAGAACTTCAGAAACGGCAGCAGTTGGTCTTGAATCTTTCCACGGCACTATCACAGGTTAGTAGCACGAACACTCCTGTTACTGTAACGATTCCGTCAGGACTTTCATTACTCGGAAATACCGGACAATGCTTTAACCTTGATAACAGTGTTCTCCACTATGTGAGTAGCGACAGAACAAGACTCGAAATGACATTGCGTTCAGAAGGGGAAATGGACATACCTGAGTTCGCACATGACTTCGTGTGTGATCTCAATCAGTTTATCAGTACATCTTTAAGTGGGAACTACAAGAACAACTGGCAAGTAGATAAATACGGTCAACTACAACCCCAAAGTGATTATAATTTTGATGCGAACTGTGCTGCTAACGCTACACAAAAATTTTGGATGATAGATGGCGATGTGGCCTACGGCTCAAACAATGTGCAATTAAACGAACAAATTGCAGGTACGTGGTGGCGACCACAACGAACATATGGAAAGGGTGCTCTGTTTATCGGGATATCTCCAAGTAACTCGGGAACAATTTCTTATCAGAAATTATTCCCGTTAGATTTGATTGCCTCGGACGACCCAGATGACGCTTGGATTGGCCGGAGGGTAGACAATAGTTCTTGGCAAATTGAGATGAAGAGAAGTCACGTTAAAATGAAGGTTGACTATAGCTACTATGATAGAATTGATTGTAATGACAACTTTAATGATGATATTAACGGTAACGGTGTTAATGATGAATACGACGATACATTTGATGATGAAGTAAGTCTCTGCTATGAATATATAGATATCTCTTCCAGCGATCTGGCGTTTCAACCATACACGAAGCGGCTGACTGGTCTTGAGGTAATCGCCCGTATGCAGGATTACCCCTCCAATGAATGCCCTCAAGGTGGGAGTGCTTCTGTGGCTGCGTTGTCGGATCGAGCAGAGTTGAAGCTCATCATCCACTATATCGAAGGAGGTGCTTCCAATAGTATAACGTGCGTCCAAACGTTCGATGACGTTGCAGGGCCAGACGTGAACAACCAAAGTCTGTGGGACAGATTGAATTGGGATCAAGGGCGTCTGTGGGGAGAGTTTGACATCGACGAAAACGGAGTTCTGTACTTCGAAACAACTACATCATGTAGTGGCACACCAAGCAGTACCGAGAAGTTTGCAGTGATAAAGCTGCGAGACAGAACTGTTCCAGCAGACCTATGTGAAATGGTACTGGCAAGTGGGGGTGATTTTGAGGTAGATGATATGACCGGAGAGATAGTCTATGCCTATTCATCCGGAGGAAACACCCTCAAGGAACAAATTTTTTGCTATGGTTTTTGCCAGCCGCTTTCAGGCTACACAACATACAGTAACGTGCTCGCAGCTTCTGCACAGACATTTCAGGATGTGTGGACATATGATCCAGAAGCACATGGCAGCTGGGACAATGGTGCGAATTTTGGCTACAGAACTACAGAGTCTGGATTTGTTGATCCCTATAAGGGGTTGCCTGATAATCCGTTCCAGCGGGCTGAGCTTGGCAAGTGGAGACCTGACAACGCTTACGTCTATCGTGCCGATGTAAAGTCTGGAGTTGGTAGTAATCGTGTGTACGATGCCGCAGGTGTCTTCCTCGATGATGCCGGAAGTCCTGTCGACGCATTCCGTCAGTTTAACTGGAGGAATCCTGCCGACAATCCCTCTGAGTGGCTGAATCCTGTCACTATTGTGCAATACGCTCCCACTGGAGAGTCGGTTGAGGAGCATAACATAATTGACATCTACAGTACTGCCCAGCTTGCACATGAAGAATCCGTTCCTCGACTTGTTGCACAGAACGCTTCATACAATTCCGTTGACTTCGAGAGTTTTGAAGATAGAACGTGGTGGGGTGACTGGGATAATAATGGGACATATAATTGGTATGGTAACAGGCAAGAGAATACCGCTCATTCAGGACATTACTCCATGATTCTAAATTCAGACGGAGGATATGTCGGTGTTCCATTGGTCTCCGTTGAGCTAACGTCTCAGATACGTGATGAGGGAGTGTTGTTGAAGCTGTGGGTGAAGCATACCAACAATGAGAGTGCTCTCTACAACGGTCTACTTCGATCTCCGATAGAAGTACGAATACTTGCCGAAGACGAAGACCAAAATGTGACGTGGAGTCAAGAATATTCAAACTTGGCTTCGTCAACATATAATACTCTCGATCCTGACCTTATTCACAAGGTTGCCAAAACTGGCGAGTGGTCTCTCTTTCAGCTTGTCGTAACATCTTTTGGCTCTGCTCAGGTTGGTGACAAGCTCTCCTTTTCGTTCAGGAATAATTTCAAGACAATCAACAACCAAGTCATCTACAACGAACAAGTTTGGGTAGATGACATTCGGGTGCAACCGCTGAATTCCGCGATGACCTGTTTTGTCTATGACTACAACACGCTTCGTCTGATTGCCCAGTTCGATGATCAGCACTTTGGAGTCTTTTCGCGGTATAACGGGGAAGGGAATCTTGTTTCAGTACTTCGGGAAACAGAGCGGGGGATCGTTACTGTATCGGAATCACAAGCCTGGGTGATGTCCCAACTGCGTCCTTCAGCGGGAGGAAGCACTACCGCTCCGATAGGGAATCCATTTTCATCCTCATACACTGGCGCAAATTCTGGCTCGTTCGGATCGAGTGCCGGAAGCAACAACAATTTCGACATCCTCAACCTTCGCATTGGCCCCGATGGTCCCACGGTTCAACTGGGTGACGGCTCGAAGTTGCCACTATCTGATTTTAGCACGCTTCTCGACTTCAAAACAGATCATTCTGAAGTTAACCTTGAGAAACTGAAGGAGTTTGCACCCACACTCTCTGATGCAGAGCGAGTCAAGGTCATTGGCAAGCTGCAACGTCTGGACAACGAGCTTGGTGAGGCAGAAGCAGCACTGCAACGTGCCAACAGGACTGACAGTGCTGAAATTATAGACAGAATAAATGATATCCAGAAGAAACGTGCACGTATTCTCAAAACAGAACTTGGACTGGAAGATGATGAAGTAGATCAACTCTACCAAGAACTGAGTGGAGGAAGAGAGAGAGCAGAGGAAGAAAGGTGATAAGAGGAGAGACTTAAGGCATTGCGTGAGTTTCCAATGTTTTTGCAAGTGAGATGCTATAACAACACACTACATTATACACTGAAGTTCGATGAAAAGGAATTCTATCATTTATGTTGCGTCACTGATTGCCCTTCTTGTAGGTACTATCATCTACGCACAGGTGACGAACACTAAGCAAGTAAGTCTCGATAACTCTCGTGATAAGGATGAGGAGCACTTGCTCGAATCCTTGCACAATATCTATAGAGACATCAGTGAACAAGACCCGGCGAAGACTTGTTCTCTGAACTACTCTGTAATAACCTCGGTGCGTGAGCAAAACGATTCGCTGGTGCAGTCAGCAGTCGACGTTGCCTGCACTGGACGTGAAGGCTGGCTCTCGGTTATTACCTCAGATCTAAAGCTCTATCAGGATAAGGAGGCCGGAGTATCTGTTATTCCCTCCGAAAGAGAGATACAGATTTTTCCTTCAACCAGCAGTGATCTCGAAGCTGCTCGCAGACAATCAGTGCAGACGTTTCGGGATGATTTCTTCAGACAGTGTCAGATACTGAAGAAAACCTACAACAATAAGTCTAACGAGTACACGCTGATACTTCAGCCCGACAAGGCACTTGCCCAGAAGTTTCCAGTTGAGTCCGTTGAGGTTGTGTTTAGCCCCACAGAGGAGCGTATAAGTTCCGTTCAGCTGAAATTCAGGAATGATTTCATGTACGAGTCGATGAAAGTGATATATCGATCAATTGAATGCAGTGAACAATCAGATGAGAGTGCTCAGAATCGACTTTCGGCACTCGAAGTTGTATACAATCAGAACGGGAAACTCAAGGCTGAATATTCAGGCTATGAGGTGATCGATCATCGTGTGTTATCGGGGGCGGAGTAATTACCGACAACCTCTGTCCGGCAACAAGAGCCTGCTTGCATTTATAAGGTGAGCAGAATGTCGCAGGTATAGAGCCTCTTCGCCAGTGGCGAACCTTCAGCCTGCGTACGATACAGTAACATCCAATGTTTGTACGGTACTATTAAACAGCATCAATCCCTGCCCAACTATCAGATCTATATGAAG
>JBFWSB010000092.1:0-12910 GCA_050248595.1 Kapaibacterium sp. (SeqCode) | reverse complement strand
ACGAACAGCTACTGCACGTTTGCAAAGTGGAGTTACTATACGGGGAACAACGCATCGGATACCAGCTTCTTTGCGAAGGCCTCACTCTACCCCACAATGAAGCCGGTGACAACGCAAAACATAGATCAAGATCTGGAGACTGTTATCGTCGGCAACCTCTCCCCTCTCGCTTTCGGCCTGTGGCGACTTTTGATCCCGCGCGAAGGACAGTTCGACCCAGACACGATTGACTTTCTGATTACCAACGGAAAACCGAATCTCGGTAAGGGTGGCTTTGCTGTTGCTACTGCCGAAGAGTTCGTACTCCACGTAAGCCAGACTCCGGTCACAGATTACACACCGATTCTCTTCCGAGATAGAACGCTCTACTACAAACTGGATGCCCCGCATGGTGACTTCTGCGTTGAACCTCTCTTCAACGGTAGTCCCGGTACGTTAGTAACTGCCAACCCGACGCCACAACCCTTCATCAACGACGGGGCTGACCAGATGGTTTTCGCTGTCAATCTGAGCAACGTTGAGGTGTCGAGCGTCATCCTGGATATTTACTCTACCGCAATGACAAAAGTGGCGGAGATACGCACGCCTGGTCTCGAAAATCTGAACAATGTGCAGGGAGTAATTTGGGATGGCAGGACGAAAATAGGGGAGTTAGCTCCCAGTGGAGTCTACATCTACACTCTCAGAATCAACGATAGCGAGCCGACTGTTGGAAAATTTGCCGTGATTAGGAAATGATTGATCCGGAGGGAAGCGATAGCGGGTCGTTGCGGTTAACCGCACAGGAGATAACCAAGAGCTATAATCTTCAACCTGTACTGACTGGCGTTTCACTGCAACTCAATCGTGGGAATTGCCTTGGGGTCACTGGGAGGAATGGGGCTGGGAAATCGACGCTTTTGAAGATTCTGGCAAACGTATTGGAGTCCTCTTCTGGCTCACTCTCGTGGGAGTTGAGCGGCCTTAACCTGAAAGAAGAAGCCCTCCCAAAACATTTAGGCTACGTTGCGCCTTACCTTGAACTCTACACTGAATTCTCAATTATCGAACTGTTGAGCTTGCTCGGTGAGATGCGGCAGAAGCTCCCAGACATGGACTACGCCCTCAACCTTGTAGACCGATTCAAGCTGCGAGAACGGGTGAACGACCGAGTCGACTCGTTCAGTTCCGGCATGAGACAGCGCGTGAAGTATATCATAGCCTTAGCCCACCATCCTTCCTTCTTGATGCTCGACGAACCGATGACCAACCTCGACGAAGATGGTCAGCGTGTAGTTCGGGAGATCGTCACAACGGAGCGAAGTAAGAGAATCACAATCGTGGCAACAAACGACGCCGAGGATCTGGAGATGTGTACGCACAGGTTGGCGCTTGAGAGTTGAGAGTTGAGAGTTGAGAGTTGAGAGTTGAGAAAGATGATTTCCTTTGAGAGTGCTGTCAAGCATGTACTTCTCAAATGTTGTTCTCCGCTTCAAAA
Source organism: Kapaibacterium sp. (SeqCode) (assembly GCA_050248595.1). GTDB lineage: Bacteria > Bacteroidota > Ignavibacteria > OLB7 > OLB7 > JAGWAZ01. Next base: position 11,433 of record JBFWSB010000092.1, on the reverse strand, counting down.
TATCAGCGCGCAAGCCCACTCTTCTAATCCGCAATCCCAAATTCTCAATATGCCCTTCACCGTTCCGCCCACTCTGCAAGGATTCCCTCTACCTCTGATTCTGAGATGCTTGGCTCGTCGTACATTCCGGCTTTTAACCGTTGGCGTTTAATTTCGTAGAGAGAGACTGCACAGGCGACGGAGATGTTGAGGCTTTCGGCTAAGCCAGACATCGGAACGTGGAAATTACCGTCGGCTAAGGCTGAGGCCTCTTCTGAAACACCATCTCGCTCGTTTCCGAACACGAGTGCAATTGGTGAAGTCCCTTCAAGTTTGTAGAGGCTTACAGCCCCCTCGTTCAAGTCGGTTGCGAAAATCTTTACCCCATCCTTTCGCAGTGTTTGATAACACTCTTCGATTGTGAGATAGTAGCACAGGTTCGTCCACTTCTCTACACCTGTTGAGCTTTTGCTTCCGAAGGTTGGGAACTCTTCACTGTTGTAGACCAAGTGGACTGTACCAACACCTACGGCATCGCAAGTACGAAGAACAGCGGAGACGTTGTGAGGGTCGTGAACGTTCTCTAAGACGACGTGGAGATCGTATTGCCGTCTCTGGATCGCCTTGCGGAACTTCTCCACACGCCGTCGCGTCTTCTTAGTAACTGGGTCAATCTCAACCGAGCGGTCGAAACTCAGCCTTCTGTTTACCTTCTTCATGCTCAATCCTCCTCGTCGAACCGCGCCTGATCGAATCTCTCGACGTGGTCAACGTTCGGTATCTTCTTCAAGCGCTCAATCAAGCGCCCTAAATGTTCTGTGTGGCGCACCAACACAGTGACAATTCCCTCGAAGAGAGAATCTTGCGACTCGATGTTCACACTTCGAATGTTCGTGCTCCGGTAGGAGACAATGGCGTGCGTAATGTCGTTCAACATTCCGGGACGATCCTCGCCACTCACGCGAACGGCAGATATAAACTCGAATCCATCATCTTTCCCAGCCCAGTCCACATCCAGCGCGCGCCCTCGTCCCTCCTTCTCCTCCAACATGTTGATAGCATTCGGGCACGATGTTCGGTGGATCGTCACCCCCTTACCGGTCTTGATAAATCCAACTACCTGATCGCCCGGAATGGGATTGCAGCAGCGGGCGTAGTGGTACTTCATTCCGATTATCCCACCATCTACCAATATCCCGTCGGCAGCACTCTTCCGCGCTTCATCCACAAATCGGTCGTAAGAGATCTTCCCCGCACTCTGGTCATCTTTCGGTGAAGGTTCCTTCAAGTAGGCAACTACCATTGCCACTGCTTCTTCCGGAGAGAATTTCCCAGCACCAATATCGTAGAAGAAGTCAGTCCGGTTCTCATACTTCAGGCCGTGCGAAACGCGCTCCAGATCGTCGTCGTTAATGTGAAGCTTCTCTTTCTTGGCCCGCTTCTGCCACGCCTCCTTCCCCTGTTGGCTCAACGTTCTCCGCTGTTCGTTCATCCAGCGACGAACGCCACTCCGAGCCTTGTGTGTGGCGGCAAACTTCTCCCAATCAGCACTCGGCGTCTGATTTTTGGAGGTCAAAATCTCTACCTGATCGCCGGAACGAAGCACCATATCCAACGGCACGATTTTGCCGTTCACCTTTGCCCCGATACAGTGGAATCCAACTTCTGAGTGGATTTCGTAGGCAAAGTCAATCGGCGTTGAACCTTTGGGAAGAATGCGAAGTTCCCCTTTCGGAGTGAAGACGTAAATTTCGTCTTGGAAAAGGTTGAGGCGGAAGCTCTCCATCACTTCGTGCGGTGCTTCCTCGGCTTCGGCACGCTCGAAAACATCTCGAATCCACTCCGCCCACTCCTCAAGCTGCCGATCTTCTCGCCAGATATTCAAGGAACGCTCCTTGTAGACGAAGTGGGCGGCAACTCCCTTCTCCGCTATCTCGTGCATCCCCTTGGTTCTGATCTGTACCTCTATCCGCCTGCCATCTGGACCAATTACTGTTGTGTGGATCGACTGGTAGCCATTCTTTTTCGGAACGGAGATGTAGTTCTTGAATCGTTCGGGAACTGGAGTGTAGATTTCAGAAACGATGCCGTAGACGGTAAAGCAATCGTTTGGGTTGACGGTGTCGAGAATCACGCGGATCGCAACGAGGTCGTGAATCTCGTCCACCGTCTTGTTCTGCACTCGCATCTTGTTGTAGATCGAAAAGAGATGTTTGGCTCGCCCTTCAATCTCGAAGGTCATCTTCTCCTCTTCTAACCGATCTCGAATCGGCTGAATCGCCTGCTCGATATACGCTTCCCGCTCCTTCCGCTTTGTCTTCAGTGCCCGCTTTAACTGGTCGTATCCTTCTGGATTTAAATACTTGAAGGAGAGATCTTCCAGCTCCCACTTTAGGTTTCCGAGACCGAAACGGTGGGCAAATGGAGCGTAGATGTCGAGCGTCTCACGAGCCATCCGCTTCTGCTTCTGTGGCGAGAGGAAGGTGAGCGTTCGCATGTTGTGAAGCCGGTCGGCAAACTTTACCAGAATAACGCGAACGTCATTTACCATCGAGAGGAGGAGCTTGCGGTAGCTTGCAGCCTGCGTAACCTCGTGGCTGTTGAAGACGCCCGTAATCTTCGTCACTCCGTCGACAATCTCGGCCACGTCAGGACCAAACTCTTCGCGAATATCGTCGATTGTGAATTCGGTATCCTCAACAACATCGTGGAGGAGTGCCGCGGCTATCGAAACATCGTCGAGAGGGATTTCGCGAGCCAAAATCAGAGCAACTTCGTGTGGGTGAGTGTAGTACGGCTCCCCAGAAGCACGGGCAGTGTTTTTGTGCGCGTCGTAGCAGAGGTAGAGAGCACGAGTTATCATCGACTCGTTGCAGGAGCGAAGGTTGTTGCGACACGCCTCCAGCAGTGCGGCAAGCCGAGTCTTGAACTCCTCACGATGATCTAAGTGAATGGAGTCCACCCGCTCAGCAAGGTTGGAGCGAGTCCCCTTCGCACTCTTGGAAGAGCCATTCAACCCATTCTGGTTGTCGGATGCGGTATGTGTTTTTATCTCTTTCACACGGTATGTATTACATCGTCGAACGTAGGTTCCACTATTCGTAGGGCTTAGGTGCAGTTTGCCTCCTCTCCATTCAGCTAACTGCTATCTGCTAATAATAAACGCGATCAATCTTCCCTTCGATATACTCGAGGAAGGCACTTTCACTTAACGGTTCACCACAGATTTCCATTGTGAGTTCTGAAGGAGATTTTGCCTTCCCCCAACGGTGGATGTGTGTCCGCAACCAACCGAGAATCTCCCCAAATTCTCCACGCTCTATTTGCCCGTAGTAGTCGGGAATATCTTTGAGCATCACGCGCTGGAACATGGCGGCGTAGAGTTTCCCGAGCGAGTAACTTGGGAAGTAGCCCTGGCCACCAAACGACCAGTGGACATCTTGCAGACATCCTTCGGCATCGTTTTCAGGAACGATCCCGAGATATTCTTCCATCTTCGCATTCCAAACTTCTGGAATACGGTCAACTTCAAGCCGTCCGTTAATCAGGTCATCCTCAATTTCAAATCGAAGGATGATGTGAAGGTTGTAGGTTAGCTCATCGGCTTCAACGCGAATCATGCTCGGCTTCATCACGTTGACGATCCGGAAGAACTCTTCGGCAGAAACTGCTGAAAGGCGATCCGGGAATGTTGACTGAAGTGCAGGATAGGCCCAGCGCCAAAACTCAGGACTGCGGCCAATCATGTTTTCCCAGAAGAGAGATTGAGATTCGTGAATGCCCATCGACGTTCCCTCGGCTAAGGGTGTCCGGGTATACTGCCGGTCGATCCCCTGCTCGTACATCCCGTGCCCTGCTTCGTGAATCAACCCGAAGAGACAGCTTCGCAAATCATCTTCGTAAACGCGCGTTGTAAGGCGAACGTCGCGGATTCCAAACGATGTGCTGAATGGGTGAGCAGAGAGATCCACCCGCCCATCTGTAAAGTAAAAGCCGTTCTGATTGATCGTATCCTTCGCACAGGCAACCTGCTTTTCCGCAGCAAACTGCGTGAAGAGAATATCATCCGAAACAGGATTTTGCGAAGCATTGATCTTATCGAGAAGGCGCACAGTGCCAGCTTTCAAACGATCGAAAACCGGACGGAGTTGGGCGGCAGTCATCCCCGGCTCGTAAAGGTCGATCAACGCATCGTAGGGGTTTTCAGCAAAGCCGATATAGTCGGCATGACGCCGTTTTAAGTCGATGATCTTGGCAAGGTCATCTCGAAAGATTGAGAAGTCGGCGGCCATCCGTCCTCTCTTCCACGACTGCTGAGCAAGCGACGTCACCTTGGACATTTCGCGAACGAAAGCCTCCGGCAACTTCACCGCCTGCTCCCTATTCCTGATAACTTCGCGGAGGGTTGCCCGCTGCCAATCTTCCAATTCACTCTCCGATCCATTCGAGCCAAGTTGATCGATGAGTGTTCCTATTTCATCTGAGGTCATCATCTGGTGGATCAACGCTTGCAACGTTGATAGCTGTTCAGCCCGCTCTTCGGCTGCACCATCTGGCATATATGTTTCTTGATCCCAGCCCAATACTGCCGATGCTGAGGAAAGATCACTGACTGTTTTCGCTGTTTGCAACAGGCGGTTGAAGGTGTCGAGAGTTTGCGTTGAAGAATTCATGCGTGACTTGATTGAAATCGTTCTTCCTAAGTTTCTTTGATCGTTGCCGAATAATAATCAAAAGGAGATCAGAAAAGAAGAGGGGAACGAAAAGAGATGTGTGTTCCTCAGTTTTGGAGGAAGAATCTACTACAATCCGCTCACCCTTCAGCAATCATCGAAAGGTTCGATTTATCAGGATTCATCACTCTCTGGAAGAACTCAATCCCCCCTTGCTGGAAGAATGCTCCTTGCAAAGCCTCCTCGACCATTAGGTGCTTCTCTACACTCCTGAGCACTTTGTTCTCTCCAAGAGATGGAGCGTTTCGGTAGCTGAGGCAAGCCCCCTCGATCAAGTCAGTCTCACCCCGCAAAATACCGGCGGCAAGGGCGGTTGGAAGAAGAGCGTTTACCACTATCTCGTCGGCACGGGAGTTCCCGATAAGCATCTCCTTTCCGAACGGAACCAGAAAGAGTCGCCGTATTGTTTTGTGAGCACTTCTCTCACGAAGGTTTCGGAAAGCTTCTTCGAGTAGAGTTCCGTTGAAAAGATCAAAGGTCAGTTTTGCCCCAGCCCAAACTCGACGCTCAGGAGCATTTGCCGGACGACCACGAAAGTTCCAGTCGGGATCAACTTCATGCAGATATTCCTCCGGCAAAATCCCCCGTAACCTCACACCTGCCAACGTATCGGCAGCAACGCGGGCTAATCGCTCAACAGGTAGAGCAGAGAAGGAGAGAACAAAGCCAAGCACTTGGTCGAAGTCTGCACCGAACATCCTCTGTCGATTGACAAAGACCCGTTCGGCAAGCCGCTTCATGGGAAGTCGGTTGGCACTGTAGCCAAGTGAGTCGAAGAGACGGATCAGGAACTCTCGTTCAATCTGATTCTCCTCCGGCAAGTAGGGTTCCCGACGAATCGCTTCTGTTGCACGGCGAAGAAATCTATGCCACGAAAGCTCTGCAAGAAGTGGGAGTGGATTACTACCTGAGCTATTTTCGAGGAACTCTTCCCCCCTCACTTCTGAGAGTTGATCGATTCCGACTGTTGGGATATTCAACCGGACGTTTAGTGGGTCAGGAACTTCAGCAAGCACGTGTAGGATAACCGACTCGTATGCTGAGTCATGCTGGTGGTTGTGGGCGAACCAATCAGCCTCACGCAGGTGCATCTCGACGTGGCCAACGGTAAGGTCTCCGTCGATCAGGAGGACAGCGTTGAGAAAATCTGGACCACTTGATCTGTTCCGCTGGCCAGAGGAGATAACTGTAACTGGCGTTCCACGCAATGTCTTGAACTGAACACCCGGTTTGCAATTTTCATTCCAGAGAGTGTAGAGTTCGGCTTCAGATTGAATTGGTGAAGGCATGGTGATATTGGATGATGTGAGTGAATGCCCCTCATTATTTTTGAATCTATCTACCCCATGAGCTGCACTTGCAAGACTTACGCAAAGAGGTTCAAATCTGAGATAAACGGACTCTCATTAACACCCCGATTCATCGGGGTGTCTGGTGTCTCCACCGAAGAGAAAACGGCTTCAAGCCGTTTCTTAAACGGTTTGCACTTCAATTCTCCCGACTCAAAGTCTGGAGCTAATGCGAGTTCCTATCACATCCGACCTGATTGCTCTACAATCTGGGTTTTGCGTGAGTCCTAACTTGAAATATGCTATAAAGTATTCGATTGGTGTTCTTGGTGGTGATTCTCTAAAGCCCACCCTAAAACAGCACAAATCGCTATACCGAACGGCCTTTACGTCAACTGTAGAGCAACGCGCTCGTCGGGATCCCCCACACCCAACTCGGCCACAAACTTCAACGCGGCCTCACGAGCTTGCTCGGCAAAATCTTCTCCCGATCCAGCCTTGCTAATCCCTCGCGACACGTTAATGAAAGCAACGCCCCCATTATTTGCGTGAACAGTACCTTGTGTATCTCCCCCCTGCGCTCCAATCCCCGGAATTAGAAGTGGAATATTTCCGCCAACTCGCCGCCGCACTTCACCCAACTCGTTCGGGTGGGTTGCCCCGACAACAAAGCCGAGTTGATCGGCATCGCCGAAGGCCTCTAAACATCGGTCGATCACGTGAATGTAGAACGGCTTTCCTTGGCTAACCAAGTGTTGGAACTGCGACGCACCAGGGTTTGAGGTGAGAGCTAAAACGAAGACGCAGTTTGCTCCGGACTGAAAGTAAGTCTCGATTGTGTCTGTTCCCATGTAGGGATTGACCGTTACCGCATCAAATCCCCACACGTCGAAGAGTGCCTTTGCGTAGTGGTTGGCGGTGTTCCCAATATCTCCCCGCTTTGCATCACCAATCCTGATTATCCCTTCCGGGATAGCATCGATTGTCCCCTCCAACGCCTCAAGGCCTTTTTTTCCACTACTCTCGTAAAATGCAAGGTTCATCTTATAGGAAGAACATATATCGCTCGTTGCCTCAACAATCGCACGGTTGAAGGCAAGGATAGGATTTGCCTCCCCTTTCAAGTGCTCCGGTATCCAGGTCGGGTCGGTGTCAAGTCCTACACAAAGTCTGGTTCTACTCTTCTCGAGAATTGCGCTGTAGCGTTCGTTGAACGTCATGAATCTGTTTGATGTTTAAAGATTACTCTATGAATTCACAGTAATTAGAAGAAATGCTATACAATCTATCTCATGCTTCTCAACATACTGCGATAGTTGGCGGACATCAAGTTGTCTTCTGTTGGTGCAGGTGTCTTGTTCTCTTTCATTAGCTTCTCCATGTTCGTAACGCGATCTTCTGGTGCGGGATGTGTGGAGAGCCAAGCTTCGAAGAAGGCTGTTCCTCTCTTCTGCTGGTCGAGCATTTTTTGAAAGAAGAGTTTGATTCCTCCCGGCCACCAAGGTGTGGATCGCAAGTAGCCAAATCCTTTCGTGTCGGCTTCAAGCTCATCCTCACGGCTGTTTGCCAAACTGGCTAACAAGTTTGCAGAACTTGCGGCAATCTTTGCAACCTCAGAAGGGTTGCTTCCGAGTGCAAGAGAGAGACCGGTTGAGGCGATGTTATCGCGAGTCATATGCTCAGTGCCGTGCCGCTCCTCTGCGTGAGCAATTTCGTGAGCCAGAACCCCGGCGAGCATTGCCTCGTTTTCGCAGAACCTGAGCAGTCCAGTGTAGACGTAGATATATCCTCCCGGCGTCGCAAATGCGTTCACCGTTCTGTCATCGTTTATCATCGTCACCTTGTAGGCGAACGTTCCCTTGTACTTCACTTCGGGTGACCGAACGATTGTGTTGACGATGTTCTGCACATAGCTCCGCACCTGTTCGTTGTCGTAGGGGGGATATTCTTTCGGAGCTGCTTTAATCTCCCTGTCAATATCATCCCCAAGCTGACGATCTTGTTGGATCGTGTAGAAGTTTGCTCCGCAGGCAATTCCGATCAGGGAGATAAGCAAGTAGACCGGGTTGAAAAGTTTTTTCCTCATTGCAGTTCCATCCATAGTTCGTTGCCGTAAATGTTCTGTGCGATGTTACGCAAGAGTGATTGAGTGAGCAAAAAAAATCGTTTAGGCAAAGATCAACTCATCGTATTCTACGTTCACTAACGAGAGACCAACCGCAGGGACTGCCATGCTCTGCAATCCCCTATCGGCAGCCTTCAGCAGTTCCGGTAACTCAGCGGCAGTTCGGCTCCCCCGCCCAACATCGTATTGAAACCCAACTAACAGCCGAACCATTCCATAGAGAAACCTGTTGGCCGTGACGTGAAAGTCGAGTTGCCCCCCACTCTCCACCCAGTCGGCCCGATAGATTTCACAGATTGGGTTCGGAGTATCTGGGTTGTGCTTAGAGAGTGTTGTATAGTCATGAGTTCCTATAAGAAGTTGGGCAGCCGTCCGCATTGCATCGACATTAAGTTCGATAGGGAGATGCCAAGCATAGCGGACAAGGAATGGATTGGGAGTGGTGATGATGCGATAGCGATAACTCCGCCTGCGAGCCGAGTAGCGGGCGTGAAAGTCGTTGGAAACTGTTTGGAGATTGGAGATAACGAGGTCAGCAGGGGACATCTTCCTGAGAGTATAGAGCAACTCGGAATCATCATATCGTATTTCAACATCGGCGTGAGCCACTTGCCCCTCTGCGTGAACGCCCGAATCAGTTCGCCCGGCACCAACAACTGCTACTGGACGATCGCCGTTCAACCGGGAGAGCATCCCTTCGATCACTCCCTGAACAGTTCTGCCCATAGCTTGGCGTTGCCACCCTAAGAAATCAGTTCCGTCGTAGGCAACTTTGAACGCTATGCGCCGTTTCTCACTCACCCTCGTATCCTTTGTCTATCACTTTCTCTCTTTCTAAAAGTCGTCATTATCACCAGTTAGTGTTGGCATCACCATACGCAGTAGTGAACGAAAAGCCTCCACAAATTCTCTCTCTGCGCTCTCTGCGACTCTGCGTTTCATTTCTCTTCATCAAAGCAAGAATGATAAACCGCAGAGATGAGTAGAGCTAAGGACTTCCCTCTTCGAGATCAATAAAAAAGGTGCAGCCTCAAGAAGAGACTGCACCTTTTATCTGAAAGAGAACTACTCGGCTCACGTTGAGATCGTTTTAGTTAAGATCACTCTGCCGTTGTAGTAGCCACAACTTGTGCAAGCTGTGTGATGTCTCTTGATCTCGCCGCAGTTCGGGCACTTGCCGATTGCAGGAGCCGTCAGTTTGTAGTGCGTACGACGTTTGTCGCGCCGCGTTTTGGAAATTTTCCGTTTGGGATGTGCCATAGTCTACCTCGTCCCGTTTGTTTTCGTTCTATGTTTTATTCAATTCAACTTAATTCAACTCAGTATCTTCAGGGAACAACCCCTCAAGCTTGGACCATCTCGGGTCAATTGTCCCCTTCGAGCAATCGCACTTGTTTTTATTGAGGTCTGTTCCGCACGAACTGCAAAGCCCTTTGCAATCTTCCCGACAAAGATTTTTCATCGGGTAGGATAGCCTCAACGTTTCAATGATCTCGTCATCGAGTACAATCGCATGTTCATCTGCCCTCAGCTTGTAGATACCACCAGCATCCTCACCCTCGTCGCCAGTCTCTACCTCTGGAGCATCTCCACTCACCTGGAAGTAGAGCGAAAATTCTGCTTCAACTTTCCGTTCCGTCTCGATTAGACAGCGATCACACTCACCTATCTGCTCCGCAGTTATTGTGCCGCTCAGATAGTATTGGCTCGCAACTCGCGAAATTGACCCGTCAATCGAAATTTCACCCCGATAGTAACTTCCAAGCTCCAGCGTATCCGCATCAATTGTGAAATCGAACGGGTACTCTCGCTCTTCAAGATTAGCTATCGGTATCACCAGAAGTGCAGGTGCTCTCTTCTTCTCCTCTGCGTGTTGTGACTTCATCGCAAGCCCTCCCCCAAGTATTATGCACATATAGCGAGGGACAAAGATACGTCCCCCCGAAACTCTGACACAAAATTTGTCTGCAACGAACTGTAGTTGCCTTCTCCTCTTTTGGAGAGTTAGAGTCGATTTCTGTAGAATTTCACTCTGGCAGGTGATTTGTTGTCCCCTCACGTACGCAATAGTTCCCCCGATAAGTGAACCTGAGGCTGATTTCTACTACAGCAGAATTACGGCACAACGGCAATTTTCTTCAGTCGCGATTCTAACTCCCCCCCACCTGCGTCAAGAGTCACCACCGAATAGAGGTAAACTCCTGTTGGGAGCAGATCCCCTCGACTGTCTCGGCCATCCCACTCACTCCCTCCGTCGCCAGAAGTTACGTTCAGCTCACGCAAGATTGCTCCGGACTGTGTGTAGATTCTGATGAGAGCATCTTTCGGCAATCCGGCAAAGGTGACACTCCCATGTTGGCTCAGTGAGAAAGGGTGAGGATAAACGAATATCTGATCGAGCGATTCAGCAGAGATTGTGAAGCCGACAACACTCCCCGCCCCTCCTTTCAACGAAAGACCACTCACTGACTCGACGTTGGAGATTGTGATTGTGTAGTCAATGCCAAACGGACCGAGTGGGTAGGATTCTTCAAGTTGAAGGATAACTCTGCGGCGGTCAGTAGGATCAACCTCCACGCTGACAACGCTCCCCGGAGGGTCGAGCTGATAACTCTCTGGTGATGTTCCTTTCTCGACAGAAACCTCGTCGCTGAAGGTGATCGCAATTTTCTTTTTAGCAACTGGCTCAGCCTTGATTGCAATGAAGACTAAAGTTTCATTAGGCGATGGCGCAGTCTCTACCACCGTAAGCGAAACAGTGGTATCAACTGGAGAGTTGAAGCGGTCGCGCATTATAGCTGTGGGGCGAAGAGTAAGAACTTGACGTGATTCGTCAGTAAGGAAGGTCACCAGAAGCGAACGTTCCCCTTTGTAGAGAAGTGATGAAAGTTCCACAAGGCGACCATCTGATTCCCGAAGTACTTCAATAGCTCCGTTGCGGTAGAGTCCTTCGTTGAGATCACCAGAAAATTTGAGGAGAACTTGCCTTCCACCACGCCTTTCAGCACTGACCAACTTCACAGGATTGTGGGTGAAGATCGACAACGCTTCACTTCCACGACTCTCTCTGTTCGGTGCGCTATCATCAATTGCAGTGACGATGTAGCCATAGGTTCTCCCCCCCTGCAAACGATTTTCGGCTGTAGCTACTCCCGCATCGACAAATTCAGTCCCAACAACTGTTGCAACCAGATCGAAGCGAATCTGATCTCCGGGGAGATCGAGCAAAGCTCGATAGAGTCTGAAGCTATCGGCTTGTAGGACGTTTTCCCAGCGAAGGTAGATTGATGAATCACTCAACGCCCAC
>JBFWSB010000091.1:0-12923 GCA_050248595.1 Kapaibacterium sp. (SeqCode) | reverse complement strand
TTACCCGTCCACCCCTTTGGGATGGCCTTGCCGCAGAGCGAATCGCACGTATCATACATCAGATTTTGAACGATAACGCAGGATGATCCAGTCAACCCAGATTTCGACGAGAGCAGATAGAGTCTATATGAAGATCAACGATCGGTTCGAGTCGATGAGATATTGGGTGCTTTCTACAGCACTACTTACGGCACTTTTCTTCAGTTTTACTTCTCTTCAGCTACAGGCTCAGCCAAAGGAGAACCCTGTTGCGGGAACTGACATCAAGACAATTTTTGGTGAAGAGGAGGGGACAAGTCGGTTTCCAACCTCGAGTATGCCTGAGTTGAATCCTGTGGAGCGTCGGATTAACCCTGACTACTACTACGTCGGCCCGAATGACTATCTGATGATCTCGACCGATCTGACTGCCTTCCCAATCATTGTTGGGATGGACAACAAGTTGGTGTTGCCGAGAGGGATTACCCCAATCAACGTCGATGGAATGACCCTCACTGATTTGGAAGACACGCTCCAAGTCATCTTCCGTCAACGCTCCTCAGGTTTCGGCAACGTTCAGGTGTCGTTGCAAGCACCACGCGCAATTTACATCAACGTTGGTGGAGATGTTAACGCTCCCGGTCGCTACGTGGTTACCTCAGCCGACAGAGTCTCTACTGCAATTGATTTGGCTAATAGGATTCCCGAAGAACTTGTCACTGCTGACAAACAGGCCTTAGAATTAAGCAAGCAGACACTGTTGGGAAATGGCTCACAGCAGACTGTCGGCAATGTTGGAATTGGGCAGGCTGGTGGAAGTCTTCGCAAGGTGCAGATAAGACATGCTGATGGAACTACCGACGAAGCAGATTTGATTCGCTATCAGGCCTTTGGTGATGACATCAACAACCCGACGTTACGCGAGGGTGATCAAGTTGTGGTCGAGCGGTCGAATAAGTTCAACCCGACAATCTCAATTGCTGGTGCTGTTAACAATCCAATCGTTGGTCTGCGCTATCGACCGGGAGATAACGTTCAGCTTTTGCTCAACTTATCGGCAGGATTGCACGACGACGCACTCCCGAAAGAAGCCTACGTTGTACGAATTGATGGGGGGGGAAGTGAGAATATCCCAGTTAACCTTGCCGACAGCAACACCGTTAAGTCCTTCACACTCAGGCCGGGGGATCAATTAATTGTTCCAAACGAGGTGAGAAGCAAAGCTGCCAACGTTGGCGTTGTAACTGTGCAAGGAGAAGTCGTTTTCCCGCAGACTTTCCCAATTATTCCCGGCGAGACACGCCTGAGCCAAGTGATTCAGCGTGCTGGTGGTTTTACTCCCTTTGCCTCGTTGAATGGATCGTACATCCGTCGACCTGCCGATCCGTTAGATCTTAGACCGAAACAGTTGGTTGGCGACCCACCAATCGTCCACATGGCAACCAGTTCACTGAACCTTGAAGATACACTCCGGTATGGAGCCGATCTCCAACTTCAGCAGAATCTTGTCTCAGCTGACTTCGTGGCGATATTCAGAGATAAGGATGCCTCGAGAGATGTAATCCTCCAGAGTGGAGATGAAATTTTTATCCCACGTGAGAAGAGGCAAGTCTACATCAGTGGCCGTATCCGCCATCCCGGGTGGGTGACTTATACGCCGGGGGAGAAATACGATTACTACATCGCGCAGGCAGGAGGCTACACTGCGGCAGCGGCTCCTAATCGCGTACAGATCGAGAAGTTTGGAACGGGGGTTTGGGACGGGGTTAACGCAGAAGTTGAATCTGGCGATCACATCTACGTGCCGGGTGAACGGGACACGCCAGCAAGGTCGACACTTGAACAGGCCGCAACTATTCTCTCGATAGCTGGAAGCATTCTCTTCATTGCGAACACAATCGTTGATATCGTAAACAAAATTTCGAGTACGAATTAGTGATTTCTCTCCAGATAGGATATACTATTCTGATTCGAACGTTTATCATTTTCGGCTTTCTTCTGCTCTCAGCAATTTCGGCAGAAGCCCAAGCCGATCTGCTTCCGCTCGATCATCCAGCCACGCTACAATTAGAGCGGCTCTATCGTGCTGGGGCTATTCCAACATTCCCTGCTGAGCACTTGCCAATTTCCCGGAGGTCTGCACTCAAGTTTCTTGAAGAGGCCGCCGCCGACGAGGAACTGTCCGAGTTGGCTCGAAAGCAAGCAGTGTGGACGATGGTAGAGCTTCGCGCAGATATTGGAGAGGAAAAACGGACGGTTGTGATTCCACTCTCATCAGATCAAGAAGAGTTCTTCGACGACCCATTCAGCTCCCGTCCCTTCACTGGAATTGCCTGGTACGATACGGCGAGCCGCTCTACAATCTTTCTCGATCCTGTACTCGATGGCGAAGTTCGATACGACGAAGAGCGGAACTCAACCGCTGCGATCTTTCAAGGGGGAGTGAGGTTCAGGGGGACGGCACTCAACCACATCGGATTTTCTGGTCGAGCCACAAATGGTACAATCGTCGGCAACGACACCGTTGTTCGAGTTGACCCACGCTATGGACGCTCTTTCAAGTTCGGCGTGATTCAAGCACAGCGTGATATTGATTTTGGGTCGGCTCACCTGCGGGCAGACTTCGATGGACTCTTCGCTGAGATTGGACGCGAGCAAGTTCGGCTTGGACTCGGGGGAAAGCGGACGCTCCTTTTCGGAGCTGATCTTCCATCAAACACGGACTACTTCCGGCTTGGTGGCCAAATAGGAAAGGTCTCATTCACCCACTTGCACGCTTCACTACTGGATGATACCACAGGACGAGCAGTCGGAATCGGGGCAGAGATTCCATCAAAGTATCTTGCCACACACTTGTTGAGCGTTGGCCCCTTTGCAGGGCTGCGTTTCTCAGTTGGCGAGGCTGTGATTTATAGTGGTCGTCAGCTTGAGATTGGATACGTTAACCCTTTGAACTTCATTAAATCTCAAGAACACTACCTTCGCGACAGAGATAACTCGATGATGTACGCAGCCCTCTCGGCGAGCTTACCTGAACATATCTTTTTAGAAGGAGAGTTCCTGTTAGATGACTTAATCTTCTCGAATATCGGGAAGGGATTTTGGGGAAACAAAACTGCGTGGCGACTCTCGGCGGATGTTGTTGGACTCTTCCACCCAATGCTCGATTTCGGACTCTCCTACACACGACTGGAACCATACGTATACTCCCACTTCAAAACCTTGAACGCATACGTACACGACGGTTCAGGAATGGCTGCTGCCGGTCTTGATCCAAACTCCTCGCTGTTTGAATCGAAAGTCACACTCTGGCCAACTTCAAACTTTAGGGGAGAGGTAACGTTCGGCATTGGAAGACATGGGGCAAACGTAGTGGAGAATGGCCAAGTAGTTCGGAATGTTGGGGGAGATATTCGTAGGACGTTCGACTCTACTTCAAATGAGAAAGTAGAATTTCTCGACGGAACTTCCGAGAAGAGTCTTTCGGTTGACGTTCGGCTTGACTACGAGGTTCTTCGGAACATTTACCTCCGATCTCATCTCTTCTCACGGAGCATTGATCGAGAGGGGAGCGGAATAGAAAAACAGGTGCAGTTGTGGTTGGGGATTTCAGTCGGGGCAAGGTAGCGAGGGACTTAGTTTTTGTTTGATAGAATCGTTGCAGAAAGTTGGCTTTACTTCAGACTATGGATACACACGATCAAAAGAAAGGGGAAGTTGTCTTGGTGAGTGAATCACGTGAGCTACTTACCGAAGTTCCTCCGGGACAGATCATCCTCTTTGAACAGTACAGATTGATTCGCCGAACGTGGTGGTGGGTGCTATTGCTTGCCATTCTCGTTTCTGCGGCAACGTGGTACTATGTTACCTGGAAGATCGAGCCGGAGTTTATGGCAACGGCAGTCTCCGTACCACCAAGAAAATCGGGTACACCACTCGACAACTTGATTGGTGATGTCGGTGGAGGATTGAAATCGTTTTCCCTTTCTAAGTTAATCGGGAAGAGAGGGGTGGAGAGTGGCTACACAACGTTTTCAGTGATGACGAGCGATGCGGTGAAGGACTCGTTAATTGCTAAATACAATCTCTACGATCTCTACGAAGTCCCCCGCAGCGACTATCCAAAAGTTCTCGGAGAACTCGATTCTCGCATGGAGTTTGAGAATGATTTAGAGGGACCAATCAGCGTAAGTGTCTACGATACTGATCCTGAGCGGGCTGCCTCGATGGCGAACGATGTTATCCGCTACACCAACGGTTTTCTGCAAGAGTTGAATCGTCAGGAGACCGAGCCGATTACCAAGTTCATCGAAAAGCGATACGATCAGCTTAAGATCGAACAGGCATCGCTTGCCTCAAAAATGCAGGAGTATATGGCTCGCACCAGTATCTACGAGCCAGAGTCGCAGCTTTCGGCAACAGCAACAGCACTGATCGAGGCGCGAGTAAACGAAAGCTCGCAGCGGGCAGTTGTCAACATGATGGAGCAGATGTTAGGAGCCGACGATCCGGGAGTTGCTCAACAAAAGGCAATGCTTCGTGAGCTTGAGGCTGAGCGGAGGAGATTGGAGGGGGGAACCGCTGGTGTTGGACCTTCACTTAATGCACTCCCGAGCGCACTTGTTGAATATGCAAAGTTGAAGCAGGATTATGAAGTCAACGCGCAGTTGGTGGCAATTGTGGAACCGATGTATCAGCAGACGATTTTTGACGAACAGCGGGATATCCCACAACTTCTCTTCCTTCACGAGGCAACTCCTCCAGTAAAGAAAGCGCGACCACGACGTTCAATTGCCTTGGCTTCTGCGTTTCTCGGGACAATTATTATCAGCTATCTGATGATTGCATTTGTTGCTTGGAGTCGGTCACTGAACGAACGTTATCGAGCCTACCGAAAGATTGTTGACCAAGAAGTGCGGCTGCAAGTCCAGAAAAAAAGCTCGTCCTCAACATGAGAAACACGATGTTGTCGCGGCAGTTTCAGACTGATGGAGGGGATACACGCCTCTTCTTCGGGTCGTTTCCGATAGTTGCTGCGTTGACTGCCTTTATTCTCCTCGCCTCACTCTATATCGAGAGAATGGTTCCGCAGACTGTTGTCGCGCTTCCGTTTGGAGTGATGATGTTGATTGTTGCGGTCTTCCTCGCCTCAATCTGGCTGATGGTTCTCAACGAAAACGTATGGATAGCCTTAGCTATTCTCGCTTTGGCAACCTTTGTTGTCCGTACTGCCGACGAGACAATTGGAATTGAAGAAGTGATCTACTCGGTCTACGGTCCACCCGGACTCGTCTTCTGGTTTGTCCGTGAACTTTTCTTCAAGCGGAAGCGACTAATCCACTCTACGTTCGATTGGATGCTTCTCGCTTCGGTGACAATCTGCCTCTCCATTGCCGTTATCAGCACGATTCTGCACGAAGGGGAAATACAGTTTTTTGCTCGTGAATTCACTTCTTTCTTTATGATTCTGATCTACTTCCCAATCAGAAAATTTCTGAAAGATGATCGTGCTGTCTACCGCCTTGTTTTGTTGATTACGATTCTGGCAGTGTTCAACGTTGTGATGAACTTCCTGAACTATCAGGAGCGGGTTGTGCAGTCGCTGATGACATACGGCGAAGTAAATGCACGCTCGGCAATTTTTGAGCACCTCTCAATTGTCTTCGTCTGCATGATGGCCGCTTGGGTAACGTTTGCGAAAGAGTGGAAGTGGCGGCTTGTCGGTATTGGACTCTTTTCGCTTGGTGCTGTCGGCTTGGTGATCTCCCTTTCGCGAGGACCTGTGGTCGGGGCGATGGCTGGAATTGTGGCAGGTCTCGCCTTCGTCCCTTTTTCCCGCTCGGTAAAGTTCTTCTTAACCTTCATCGCAATTGCGATTATCAACATTGGTCTCGCCTACGCCCTCTTTCCGTCGATGATCGAATCGGTCTTCGCAAACATTGGTGGGCGTGCTGCTACCATGGAACGGCTTTCTGGTGATGCCTCGTTGCAGTCACGAATTCTCGAGGCGAAGACCCTCATCAACCGGAGAATACCCGACTCACCCGTGATCGGCCACGGTTATGGTGTGCGCTATCTCTTCTACGACCTCGCGGTTCGATACTCTCACAGAACAGGGTACACTCACAACGGCTATCTCTTCCCGATCTATAAGTTCGGTCTGCCGGCTGGGTTGTTTTTTCTCCTCACACTCTTTGCCCCCTTGCTTAGGATCCCATTCTCAGGTTACCGGCACTTGACGTACGAACGGCGTATGGTGTTGGTCGGTGCTGTTAGCAGCCTTGTTGGACTTCTCGTTGCAAACCTCACGGCACAGAACGTTTCGCTCTATATCCACGTAGTGCTCTACGCTTCTACGCTGGCTGTGATCGATTATTTGCTGGCCGACGAGCGGATAGTTCTCTCGAGAGCGCGAGATCTGAGTGCTATAGAAACCATCGGAATGTCCAGGAGTGTCTAACCGCCGCATGAACATCCGGAAGTTCTTCTCAGGGGTTAGCGTAGGGTCGGATATAAGTCTAACCGTATTCCTACAAGGGCTTACTGGGTTACTCGCCCTCGGTTTGCAGCCCTTAATTGCTCGTAAACTTGGTCCAAACGGATGGAGTACCTACAGTCTCTGTATGCAGACCTATGCCACCATCGGTTCGGCAATTCTCGATTTCGGTATTTTCGCTTTCGTCTTTCCAAAGGTGGCAGTCAGTAAAAACTTCGCCTCGCTTCCCTTTGCTTCTGCAATAGCACTTAGGATACCAACATTCCTTCTGGCTACTATCGTAACGCTCGGGGTTGCCTTTGCCTTCGGGAACGGGGAGTATTGGTACTTAATTCTGTCGGGGTTGTTCGTGGTCTTTATCGGAAGTCGTTTTCCCGGAATGCGACAGGTGATGGAGATGATTTGGCGTAACACCGGGCGAACGTGGGTGGCAGCAGGTGTTGGCGTGCTCGATATGGGGCTGTTTATTTTAGCTCTTCTTCTTATTCCAGAGATTGCTGCTAACAGTGTTATCTCGGTGATCGTGACTTTCTTCGTTGCCAACGTTCCCGGCTTCCTGATTATCACGATTCCGATTATTCGACGCTACCTACAAACACCAAATGCTCCCCGCAGAGTTCCTATCCGTTACCTAAAGCGTGTGGCAATCGGTTCTTCTCCCATTGCCCTAATGGTTCTCAGCGCACAGGTCTTCGGTCGTGTTGAGCCGCTGATCATTAACGCAGTTTTCGGAGAAGATTTAGTCGGCGGCTACATGGCAGCAATTCTCCCGATAGGTGGAACTGCCTTTATCGCCTCCACAATTGGGATAGGACTTCAACCACTAATTGCTCAGGCTTGGCGGGGCACTCGCAACGATGTGAAGGGAGAGTGGATACTCTCAATTGGCACAAGAATTTTGGGAAGTGTCGGCATTCTGATTGGGGTGTTCTGCTTCATCTATGCAGAGCCGATTCTCTCACTCTTCGGTCCAAAGTTTATTGCCAGTGCGTGGATTCTTCGCATCTATGCCCTCACAAACCTCTTGGAATTAATGGTGATGTTCTACGATCAATCGCTGATCGGCATCAACAAACATCGTGAGGTAATGGGGGCGACGATTGGAGCACTGATCTTAGCACTAATCTTGCAGATAATTGGGGTGATCTTCTGGGGGCTTCCGGGCATCCTCTTCGGCAAAATGGCGACTGTCGCCTGCAAGATCGTCTACCAGCTAACACTTTTTAGTCCAGTTTGGCGACGCGAAGCGATCTATTCGTTGGCGCGAATTGGGGGGAGCGTTCTCTTCTTTGCTGCCGGAATCTATGGGATGAATTCGCTCGATCTATCCCCCATAGTTGAGGGAGTAATCCTTCTCCCGGCTGTGGTAGGTGCTCTGTTCTTTTTGAAAGTGATTGATCTCCCTGGAATTTTGAAACTGAGGTCAATCCGGCTGGGATAGGTAGTTGTGTGAATGAGATATCATTCAAATGTCTTTCGTTACCCCTCTAAATGGAGGATTCCCTTAACTTCACCTTCTCTTTTTGAAGATCTATCGGGAAAGTAGGGGAGAATTGTACGCAATTGCATGAAAATACTCGGCATCACATCTCGTATTCCGTGGCCGTTAACTGATGGGGCACGCATCTGCATGTACCACGCCCTCTCAGGATTGGCTGCCCGGGGACACGAGCTTCACATTGTTGCGCCAGAGGAGGGGAGTGGACCGTTTGATATTGGGGCACTCGATTCAAAGGTGAAACTTCACATCTATCCCTTTAATCCGGGAAACAGGATTGTTGGAGCCGCTCGGACAATCTTCCACGAACGTCCCTACACTCAGCTTCGGAAGGAAATCCCTGAACTCTACAAAGTGTTGGATCGGCTGGGGCGTGAAGAGAAGTTCGACGCGATGTACGTCGATCAGTCGCACGTTGCAGCCTATGGAACCTACATGAAAGAGAGGTTCAATCTTCCCTACCTCTTCAGGAGCCACAACGTAGAACATGAAATCTGGCGGAGACATACAGACCGTACCAACAATCCACTGATGCGTCTCTGGCTTGAGTCGCAGTGCAAGAAGTGGAAAGAATTTGAAGTAGAGGCGATGAGAAGTGCCGATGTCTGCGCGGCGATTACCGAACGGGACGCTAACACGATCAAAGCACTTTTGCCTGAGCTTCCGGTGGAGACCATTCCGGCTTCGGTTGACCTCGATCGGTTCAGTTTTGTTGGGGATGATGAACGAGAAGAAGGGTCGATGATCTTGCTCGGTGGAATGAAGTGGGCCCCAAATCGAGACGCTGCAATCTGGTTTGCAAACGATATTCTTCCACTGATCCTTCGCGAGGTTCCAACTGCTGTTTGTTATCTCGTCGGTGAAGCTCCTCCACTAAACGAACTTCCTCCCCCATCAAGCTCATTCAAGGTTGAAGGATATGTTGACGAGATTCTTCCCTACTACCGCTCCGTTGCAGTCGGCGTGATTCCTCTCCGAGTTGGTGGTGGAATGCGGGTGAAGATGGTGGAGATGATGGCTTCGGGACTCCCTATCGTTAGCACTTCGATTGGGGCTGAGGGGAACTTAGCGGTGCCGGGCGAACATTATCTGAAGGGGGATAGTGCCGAAGAGATTGCCCGCAACGTTGTTCGCCTGCTAAAAGAAAAGAGTCAACGGATGTCCTTTGCGGAGAAGGGACGTACCTTCGTTGAGGAAACCTATTCGGTTGAAGAGATCGGTAGGCAGTTCGAAGAACTTCTGGAAATGGCAATTCATAGACGAAGAGTCGCATCGGAATTGACAGCATGACGCTTCTGTTTGAAATATTGTTCTGGGTATCGCTCGGGTGGCTTCTCTACGTCTTCATCGTCTACCCGGCCTTAATCGGTTTGTTGGCGAAGCTGCGTCCACGCCCTGTTCGTAGGTCAGAAAACTACACCCCTGAGGTCTGCTTCGTGATGGCGGCCTACAACGAAGAGGAAGTGATTGGAAGGCGGCTCCAGAGTTACTTGGACCTTGAGTATCCCCGAGAGAAACTGAGCTTCAGTATTGGCTCGGATGCTTCAGCCGACCGAACAGATGAGATCGTTCGGGATTTCCAGCAAAAGGATCCTACGATTTCCCTGCAACGATTCAATCGCGTCGGCAAAACAGAAATCGTCTATACGTTGGCTGGGGAGACAGAGAGTGAGATTATCATCTTCTGCGATGCAGACATTGAGCTAAAGCAAGATGTGGTGAAGACGATAGTGTCCTGCTTCGCCGACGAGGAAGTTGGTGGTGTGGTTGTTCGGGTAGTCTATCGAGACAAAGATAAAAACACTGGGAATGTTGGTGAGACAACCTATCTCGATATGGAGAATGGTCTTCGCCGTAATGAATCTCTCTGGCATTCAACGGTGAGTCCTACTGGACAGTGCTTCGCTGTCAGAAATGGATACTATTCCCCCCTGACCGATTATGGAATGTCGGATGATTTGAACCTTGCAATCACTATCCCACTGAATGGAAAGCGTGTTTGGTACGAGCCGACAGCCGTGATTGAAGAGATTAACGACCGAAACCTTTGGTCCGAGTGTAAGCGGCGGCTGAGAATGGGGCAACAATCGATGGCGACCTTCTTGAGATATGAAGGGACTCGTTGGCCCTGGCGGAGCAAAACTGGTTTTCAGATTTGGTCGCACAAAGTTCTCAGAAATCTCGCCGCAGTTCCAGCCTTGCTGCTTCTCATCTCTTCCCTTGCTCTGTTCGCTGAGGGGGGTATCTACAAGGTTGTTGGAGTGCTTGGCCTCGTCTGGGCTGGATTCTCATTGGTGGGGCTTCTTCTCGAGGTACTTCGATTGAAATTGCCGATTATCGGCTATCCGCTGTATTTTACGTTGATGATCGCCAATCTGGCCGTCGGCTCGTTCCGGGCTATCTTTTCCGGCAAGGGTTTGGCGATGTGGAATAGCCCCCGCATCAAACATCAGCTCGATTGATTTTCGACTGCGAATGCATGGAGCAGCACCAAATATCACAGTGGAGGAGAGAGAGAGAGTAGGGCGGAAGTCCTTGGTAGTCTCTTTTCTCGACTTTATTAAATCTCCGAAGGGAATTCAAGGTTTGGTTGTTCTCACTGACATCCTTGCACTCTTCGTTTCCGGGATTCTGTTCTACATCGTCCGCATCCACTCCGGTCTCTTCTCCGATATTGAAGGGTATCCTCTCGTGGTGGCTTTAACCACAGCAATTCTTGCAGTCTTCTGCTGGATGTTCCTCTTCTGGTTCGCCGGGGTCTACATCAACGTCCACAACCGGGCACTGTTCGACGAATACTACTCGGTGCTGAAGGTGATTCTCTTCGGCTTTATCTTCCTTGTGGCGGCCGTCTACTTTGGGACGGAGTCGATACCGAGCGGACAGCGGAGCTATCGATTCATCACACTCCTTCTCTACTTTCTCCTCGTTGCCGGTTCGGTTGGTGTAGGGCGAGTTGTGGTGCGTGAACTGGTGAAGAAGCTCCGCCGGATGAAAGTTGGGCTTCGCAAGACGATCATCATTGGCGATTCGCAACGAAGCCGACATCTGCTGAACCTGTTCAAGACAATGCCTGAGCTTGGATACGATGTGATTGGCACGGTGACAACAGGCAAGGAAGCGACAGAGGAATTTCAGCGACTTGCAATCGGTTCTCTTGAAGACTTGGACACCATTATTCAAAATCAAAATGTTGAGGTGTCAGTCTTCGGAATGGAACATGAGCGCGATCTTGTTTTGCAGTTGATGACCGAGACTTCGGTCTCCTTCACCACGATCAAGATCATTCCCGATCTCTACGATATTGTCAGCGGTCGAGCGAAGGCTCACCACCTCTACGGGATTCCATTGATTGAGGTTGACCCAGAGATTATGCCAGCGTGGGAGCAGCACTTGAAGCGGTTGCTCGACATTGGCTTCTCTTCGTCAGTTCTCCTGATCGGACTTCCATTCTGGATTCTTACAGCTATCGTTATCAAGCTGACAGATTGGGGGCCGATTCTCTACTCACAAGAGCGAGTGGGGCTTGCCAGTAAGACTTTTATGATGTATAAATTCCGATCGATGCGGGTAGATGCAGAGAAGGGGGGGATCAGTTGGACGACGCAAAATGATCCTCGCGTTACGTCGATTGGAAAGATTCTACGTAAACTTCACATCGACGAAGTGCCGCAGTTCTGGAACGTGTTGAAAGGGGATATGAGCATCGTGGGGCCGAGACCGGAGCGGCCATTCTACGTGGAGAAGTACACGAAGCTCCTCCCTGCATATCCACGACGTTTGCGGGTTAAGCCGGGGTTGACAGGGTGGAATCAGGTGCAGGCTGGAGAAATTGTTGAAAATGTTGAGTTTGTGCGGGAACGAATCCGTCACGACTTCTTCTATATTGAGAACATGTCGTTGCGGCTCGACATTGAGATTATTTTTCGGACGATACTTCGAGTGATTCAGAGGAAAGGGCAGGCGTAGTGGGGGAATGTGTTGAAAGAAGTGTGTAGTGCAGGGAGAAGAGGTGAGGAGAGAACGTTGAGATTGAAGGACAACTAATACGAACATCAGGTAGGAATCTGTGGCGGAGACATTTACAGTAGATCGAGCGTTGGTAATTATCCCGACGTACAACGAAATCGACAACGTACCGACGCTTATCGACGAGGTCCTTTCGGTTGATCCTCGCGTTGATATTCTGTTTGTTGACGATGGCTCACCAGATGGGACTGGCGAATATATCGCGAACATTCAGAAAGAAAATTCGCGCATACACTTGCTGCAACGTCCGAAGAAGATGGGGTTGGGAACAGCCTACTGCCGAGGCTTCGAGTATGCCATCGAAAAGGAGTATGTGGTCGCCATGGAGATGGATGCCGATTTCTCGCACGACCCGAAAATGATTCCGACATTTCTCAAAGAGATTGAGGAGTATGACCTGGTGATCGGCTCTCGATACATCAAAGGGGTTAACGTCGTGAACTGGCCTATGAGCCGGTTGTTGCTCAGCTACTTTGCAAACGTATACTCCCGCATCGTTTCAGGACTTCCACTTCGGGATGGAACCGGTGGCTTCAAGTGCTTTCGCACGGAAGTGCTCCGAAAAATTGATCTCTCGAAAATTCGGTCGAACGGCTACTCCTTCCAGATTGAGATGAACTTCTTAGTCTGGAACTTAGGGAAGAAGATCAAGGAGATACCGATCATCTTCATCGACCGGAGAAGTGGAGTATCGAAGATGTCACGCTCAATCGTCTGGGAAGCTGTCCGCCTCGTCTGGAAGCTCCGCTTCGCACGATTGTTCGGAACGATTAAGTCGCGGTATAAGAGGGGGGAGGAGTTAGCAGATAGTAGATAACCGATAGTAGTTAGTGAATCGATTCGATGTTGAAGAAGAGGGAGGGACATGGCGCGCCATGTCCCTCCCTCTTTTCTTAATAACATACGATTCGATCTGATCGA
>JBFWSB010000090.1:0-13023 GCA_050248595.1 Kapaibacterium sp. (SeqCode) | reverse complement strand
TCCAAGCCAGACCATAAGAATCTTCGTTGAAGTCAACTCGGGATTATAGTGAACAGTCACCAGTGCCGTCCCCGTGATGCTGTCGAACTCTGAGTAGTTGACCCCAGTTACTCCATCCAACCCTTCGAGAACTTGACAGAAGTCCGCAAGTGCTTCCTCGTAAGGGATTCCGACAACGCGGCGCGTAATTGAGTAGTCATCTCCTAAGCTGATCCAACCAGCCATAACACCTAAAGAAAAGAGAGTGCTAAAACTGATTACTGCAACTGCTGCATAGCGAAGTGTACGTTTTGTGTTCATCATATCCTCCATCAAATCAAAAACATCTTCAAAACTGATTCTGGGAAATCTTCACCGGGTAAGAACGGTGAGTCCGACTCAATTGTTGCAACAAGGTTCAATTAGATTGGATTATTTTTCTCGCAAGCACTGGGTCTTGAAAGGAGATAGGTTAGGGGTGATTGAGAGCAACTCTCGAAATCACGAATTGACCCCGACTTCCTCTAATCGATCACCTTCAAGGCGAACTGTTCGGGCATCAGGAAAGGCTTGGAGGGCACGCTCGTAGTCGTGAGTAGCAATCACAAACAGATTTTCGCTACTTCTGCGTGAGGCAAGAAAACGGAATATTTCATCGGTCGTTTCTGGATCAAGGTCCCCAGTCGGTTCGTCGGCCAAGATGATTTCTGGAGAACTGGAGACTGCACGCGCAACCCCTACACGTTGTGCTTCTCCTCCAGAGAGTTGGTCAGGATGCTTGGAGCGCAGGTGACTTAAGCCAATATCAGCAAGTGCCTGAAGGGCAAGCCGATTAATCTCACTTGTTGAACCAACTCGGATTGAGAGAGCAAAGCGCATGTTCTCGAAAACGTTTCGGTCATCTAACAACCGGTCGTCCTGAAAGATTATCCCCATCTTTCTACGGAGTGCCGGAAGTTTTCCGGGGGAGATAGTACTGAGGTTGACTCCGTTGACGTTGATGCTCCCCTCACTCGGTTTGATGTCGCCGTAGAGGGCGCGAATCAAACTTGTCTTCCCAGAGCCTGTTGGTCCTGTCAACAAAATCGCCTCTCCGGGATTGAACCGAGCGGTTCCCTCGCGGAGAACCGGCAACCCACGGTGGGCAATGGTAACGTTGTTTAGCTCAATCATCTTGGTCGGTTGTAGAAGTGGCTGGTTGCTCTCGGTTGTCTTTCGAAGCTCTGTTCTCAATTATTGAGAGTGCCATCTCGATAGCTTCGACTGTACTCGACTCATCTGCCTCACCGTTACCAGCGATAGCGAAGGCTGTCCCGTGGTCAGGTGATGTGCGAACAATTGAGAGTCCGGCAGTGATGTTCACACCAGCCCCGCGAGCAGTCATCTTAAGGGGGATCAAACCTTGGTCGTGATAGGCGGCTAAAATTCCATCATACATTCCCGGTCTATATCGGGCAAAAAATCCGTCGGCAGGGAATGGCCCCTCAACGCATAATCCCTTTGTTTGTGCTGCTTCAATGGCTGGGATAAATGTTTCGATCTCTTCTCTGCCAATGCTTCCACTCTCCCCAGCGTGTGGATTCAACCCTAAGACTGCAATTCGAGGTGAGGGGAGTGCAAAATCTACCTGAAGAGTGTTGTGGAAGTCATGAATTCGTTGGTAGACAAGCGAGGTGGTAATGAGAGAAGGGACTTGACGAAGTGGTACGTGAATCGTCATCAAGGCTACTCGCATTTCATGACTTGCGAGAATCATTAGGGGATTGTTTCCCCCAGAGAGATCGGCCAACATCTCTGTATGTCCCGGCCAATGGTGTCCACCACTGTTCAGACCTGATTTCGAAATTGGCATAGTCACTATGCCGTCAGCAGTTCCGTCGAGAAGCATCGCAATCCCTTTGCAGATTGCATCTCCAGCAAGTTTCCCAGCTTCTGCCGTTTCAGTTCCAATAGAGAGTATGGCTTCCGAAGGGAGATCAACGATGGCTACCGTTTCTCCCCCCACTCGCAGCTCTGATGCTGATAGGGAAACGTCGGAAAGGGGGAGTGCTTGAAGGTATTCTCCTAACAGTCGAAAGTTCCCAATAATAGTTGGGACAAAAGATTTTGTGGGAAGCATCCTGCGCAACGCTTTCAGTAGTACTTCTGGCCCGATACCATTGATATCACCAACTGTTAGAAGGAGTTGAGGACGTCTCTGCAAACTGCTCATGAATGTGACGACTGGTTCTCCGACACCTCTTCGCCGATTGGATCTTCCTCAATGTATGAGAGGGCTTCTTCAACGTTTGCCGGACTGCCACAGACAAGTGGTGAGCGTTGGTGTAATGTTTCGGGAACCAGATCGAGCACTCGGTTCCGCCCATCAATAGCAACTCCACCCGCCTGTTCAATCAACATTGCTAAAGGATTCACTTCGTACATCAGGCGGAGCTTTCCGTTCGGCGATTTCTTGTCGCCGGGATAGAGGAAGATGCCCCCATACATCAACGTTCGGTGAACGTCGGCAACGGCGGTTCCGATATAGCGTTGACTGTAGGGACGGTTCGATTCAGGGTCAATCTCTTTCAGCGATGAGATGTAGTTTGCCATACCTTCGTGCCAATAGGATGAATTCCCTTCGTTGATTGAGTAGTATCCACCCCGTTCAGGAATTCGGATAGTTGAATTCGAGAGGAGGAATTCACCAAGGGTTGGATCGTACGTGAACATGTCGACACCATTACCGGTAGTGTATACCAGCACTGTGCTCGATCCATAGAGGGCATATCCAGCGGCAACTTGCCGGTATCCCGGTTGAATTAGATCGTTCATGTCCCCCAATCTATCAATGTCGGGAGAGACTCGTCGGTAGATCGAAAAAATCGTTCCAATAGTGACGTTAATATCGATATTGGAAGATCCATCGAGTGGATCGAACAGCAGAACATAACTTCCCTTCGCGACATTCTCAGGGATTGGAATTAACCCTTCAGATTCTTCTGAAGCCATCCCACAGAGATGTCCGCCATAGCGCATTGCTCTGATTATCGTGTCGTTAGAGAAAACGTCGAGCTTCCGCACATGCTCTCCGTGAACGTTCTCTTCGCCAGTGGTTCCGAAAATATCGACGAGTCCAGCACGGCGAACTTCTCGTGAGATAACTCGAATGGCAAGCATTAAGTCGCGCAGCAGGCGACTGAATGCACCAGTTGCGTATAAGTGCAAGTGCTCCTGGTCGGCAATGTGCCGTTCAATTGTGATAAACGAACTTCTGTGTGGCATATACGCGAGTTAGTGCAGTTGAATTATTCTACTGAAGATTTGTTTGCCGGGCGAACAGTAAGGACAGGGCAGGGAGCTTCACGCACAACACGCTCAGCTGTTGAGCCGAAGATCAAGTGCTCAAGTCCACGCCGGCCGTGAGTGGAGATGATGATTAAGTTAATGTTGTGAGTCTCAGCATAGTGGATGATTGCCGAGCTGGCGCGCCCGTGGGCGATTGCGGTCTCAACCTTGAGATCGCTGAGTTGTTCGGACGTGGCGATTTTCTGCAAGTTCGAATGTGCTGCCCCCTCCATCTCTTCGCCGAGCTTCATTGTTCCGATTGGAGTTAGTCCTGCTTCAGTCGGGAAAACTGCTGGCTCAATGACGTTCAATAGATGTAGCTCCGCATTCCAACGGCGTGCAAATGTCCGAGCATATTCCAGCGCGTGGTTTGCATGGTCAGAGAAGTCAGTTGGAGCAAGTATCTTGTGTATTGCATACTGCATAGAACACCTGAAAAATCGTGACGACCATATTGTTGAAAAGAACAGCAGAAGTATACTGACAAGAATCGACATATCACAACTTTCTTTGCGTAGGTGCTGTAAAAGGGAAGACTTTTTCGCACATATGCAATCGGTAGTTGACGATAGTAGTGGTATGGCAGTGACAATAGAGAAGAATTTCGGACGTGATAGGAGAATCAAAAATTAACGTGAAGCAGACATCAACAATGAGAAGAGAACAGTTAGATCGCATTCAGGGAGCAATGAGAGAGGCAGGAATCAAGGGGTGGCTTCTCTGCAATTTTCGTGACAGCAACGTAATTGCCTCCCGCATCATTGGGCTTACCCCCGAGACTCATCAGACACGCCGTTGGGCACTGCTGATACCCGATCAGGGTGAGCCGCAAGGTCTCGTCCACAGAATCGAACCTCACCTCGCCACGGGGATGCCCGGATCAGTCACCTTCTACTCAAGCCAAATAGAATACCAAGATGGATTAAAACAGCTTGTTGGGAATTTGCCCGAAGTTGCAATGGAATACTCTCCCAACAATGCCTTGCCAGTAGTCGCAAAAGTTGATGCTGGAACCGTTGAACTTGTCCGCTCGTTTGGAACTGAGGTTATCTCTTCAGGGGAGCTTATTGCCCGGCTTGAGAGCAGACTCGAAGATTGGCAAATTGAATCGGGGATTAGAGCTGGCAATGCCTGCCGAGAGGTGATGTTCGAAGCCTTCTCATTTATCAGGCAAGCTGTTGAAGCTGGTGAGAAGATTACTGAGTTTGATGTCGTTCAATACATTCTAAGCCAGTTTGATGCTCGCGGACTTGTCACCGATCACGATCCGAACTGCTCAGTTGGGGCGAACAGTGCAAATCCACACTACCAACCCTCTGCTGAATCTGCCAGTGTCATCGAGTCTGGATCATTTGTCTTAATCGACTTGTGGGGGAAGGAGGAACGTGAAGGATCTGTCTATGGAGATATTACCTGGACTGGATATGTTGGCGAAGAGGTTCCTGAAGAATATGAGAGAGTTTTCGGGATTGTCAGAGATGGTCGTGACGCCTCACTCGAAGCAGTGCGGAAAGCCTTTACCGAAGGTGTAGCTGTAACTGGTGCTGAGCTTGACGACGCAGCGAGAGACATTATCGACGGTGCTGGATTTGGTGAGCAGTTTATTCACAGGACTGGACATAGCATCAGCACTGACCTACACGGTGCGGGAACAAATCTCGATAACTTTGAAACGCAGGATACTCGGCCAATCCTTACAGCCACATCATTTTCAATTGAACCAGGTATTTACCTTCCTAACCGATTTGGTATCCGTTCAGAACTTGACGTTATCATTACCAAGGGTGGCGAGGTTATCGTTCCTTCGGAGCCACTGCAGAAGAGCGTTCTTTCGATTATGAAAGTGGAAGTAGGAGCAAATGTATGATTAGAAGATTCTCACCTATTCTCCTCAGCACACTCACGTTTACGCTGATAGCGTGGACTGGACTGAGAGGGCAGCCGAAGATTTCAGACGAAGATCGGCTCTACAAGTTGGCCCAGAGTTACGAGGCGAGTGGTGACCTCCCCGGAGCCGCTCGAACCTATCAAGAGCTTCTGGAGTCAGACCCAGATTCACGGAATTACTTCGAAGGTCTGAAGCGTGTCTGGCTTCAACTTGGTCGGTTCGACGCTTTAGCTCCTGTTGTAGAGCAGCGGTTGGCACGATTCGGAAACGACGTTGACTTGTTGATCCTCCACGCAGAACTCCTTCACCGAGGTGGGAAAGTGGCTGAGGCCGATAACGCTTGGAAGAGTGCTCTGTCGGTTGGGGCAAAAGATGTTGATACCTACATCAAAGTCGGGCAATCACAGATGGGGTTGCGGCTTTTCGACAAAGCTGTTGCTGTCTACGAACAAGCTCGGCAACGGTTCGGTCGAAACAGTCTGATAACCGATCGACTCGGTCGGCTCTACGCAATCTTAGGCGACTACAAAAAGTCCGCGAACGAATACCTTGACATGCTCAGCGAAGGCTCGGGACGCTTAAGCTATGTGCAATCTGGGCTTAGCTTAATTACTGATACTCCGGCTGGGGTTGAAGCGGCGATAGAGGTGACACAACATCTTGTGGAGTCAAGGAAGGGACGCTCAGAGTATTTAGAGCTTCTCTCGTGGTTGTACTCCGAAAAGGGGGATGACTCCTCTGCCTTTGAAGTGGTAAAACGTCTCGACCGTGAGCGGAATGGGAGAGGTTCAGAAATCTATGCTTTTGCCGATAAGATGTTGCGCGTTGGTAAGTATAGCGAGGCAATTGGGGCATATGAATATTTCTTAAAAGAGTTCGATAAGAACCACCCACTGACCCCATCGGTAGTCTACAGCTACGTCTTTGCACTCCAGCAACGGTATAGCCAGGGAGGGAATCTCTCGAAGGTGGCTGCAACGGAACTGATTAATCAATATCGAGAAGTACTTGAGTATGGAAAGAGTGGGTCGATAGGGGAGGGGGCACGCCTCGCCATTGCCGAACTTCAGGCCGACGTGCTCAATCAACCAGAAGAGGGATTGAAAGTGCTTGAATCCGATCCCTTCGATCAACGCTCGACAAATTCACTCGAAGCACTTCTATTGCGAGCCGACTTAACGCTTCGGACGGCTGACGTTCTGGAAGCTCGTCAACTCTATCGTCAGGCTACGGAACATCCGGGAAACTCCTACGAAGCTGAGCGGCTACGTGACCTTGCTCGACTTAAGTATGCCGAAACACTCCTCTTCTCAGGTGACTTTACCGAAGCGGTCGACTCACTTACTGTTTTGACGAACGATGTTGGGAGCAATGCCGCAAACGATGCACTCGACTGGCTGATCCTGTTGCAGGAACATCTGGAAAAAGATAAGTCATCACTGAAGCACTTTGTTGACGGACGGTATCAGATGAGACGCCATGACTGGAAGGAGGCGATCGTATCTGCAGAGGCTGCCGTAGCGGAAAGTCGTGATGAGTCTCTTGCCGACGACGCCCTCTTCATGAAGGTGACTGCCCTACGAAATCTTGAAAGGTATGGCGAAGCTGTGGAGACTGCTCTGCACATTGTTGAGAAGTACAGTGATGGTACACATGCTGACCAAGCACTCTTCCTTGCAGCCGAAATAACGGAGGTCAATATGGCTGATAGGGAGCGTGCGATGCAGTTGTACACCAGAGTTTTAGTAGAGTACTCTGGATCGCAGCGAGCAACTGAGGCGAGAGATCGGATACGGTTGTTGCGAGGGGAGGGGACGTAATCAGAGAATACTCCGAAGCGAATCTGTACGCCGAATTCTGTACGCCACCTCACAGAAGTGAGAGGCGTGGCAGTCATTTATCTGGGAGCCGAATTACTCCGACC
The DNA here is from genome assembly GCA_050248595.1 of Kapaibacterium sp. (SeqCode). Lineage (GTDB taxonomy): Bacteria > Bacteroidota > Ignavibacteria > OLB7 > OLB7 > JAGWAZ01. The sequence continues at coordinate 5,905 of JBFWSB010000090.1, read as the reverse complement.
CTCAAGCAGCCTACCCGATGTTGATCCACCAGAAGGTGGAGAAGCGGACAACTTCGCAACATCTGCTTGGCCTTGCTCCGCGTGGGGTTTGCACTGCCATCCCGGTTACCCGAAGATGCGGTAAGCTCTTACCTCACCATTTCACCCTTACCCCGAACATGTCGGGGCGGTATCTTTTCTGTTGCACTTTCCGTTGACAGTAACGTAGGCACGAAGCCAACTTCCTGTCCCCCCCGACGTTATCGGGGCACGCTGTCCTGTGGAGTTCGGACGTTCCTCTCCGGGAGAGAACTCCCGGAGCGACTACCCGATTCGCTTCGGAGATAAAACGTCGTCAACAGTTGAGTTTGCGATTAGACCTCAACTGTATCTGCTAATTCCTCGTCCACAATTAACCGACCGCAATGTTCGCAGAAAAATATCTGCTCCTTCCGGCGCATCTCCACCAACGTCTGCGGCGTCACTGCCCGGAAGCAACCAGAGCAAGCTCCCTTGCGAACCTTTACCACTGCATCTGGATGTTTGCTCCGGACATAGCTGTAGCGTTCGAGCAACTCAGCCGATAGTTCTTTTATGGCGGCAAGGCGCTGTTCACGATAACTGTCTACTTCGTCGCTGCTACTCTCCTGTATCGAGTCCAGCGTTTCGTTCTTGTCTTCGAGCGATGCGATAATCTCGTTCCGGTTCTTTTCAAAGCCCTGTATTTCGCGCATGATCTCAGCTTCGCGATCATCTAAGGCAGAGAGCGACCTTCCAAGATCTTTCGACCGTTCCTCAGCTGCGGCAATTTCCGTAGTTGTGGCGTCGTACTCTTTGTTGTTTCTCACCGTCCGCAAGCGCTCGTTTAACTCCAGTGCGCGGGCGCGTAATTCCTGCATCTCCTCATTCCCCGTATTCCGCTCACGGCGGATACTTGAAAGTTGGCTTTCGTGCTCGGAAATTCGGGACTGAACTTCGGCCAGATTAGTTTCCAGTTGACGAATCTCTCCCGGCAGATCGCCGCTGCCAGCTTCAAGATCATCAAGTTCTAAGTCAATCTGCTGTAGCCGATAAAGTGCTCGTAATGTCTGTTCCACGAACAATGTCCTCCTTCTGAAGTCGTAAAAATTCGAGAGAAAAATATACCGCTTTTATTCAGACGATATAGTGAATGGGGTTTGTAGCAATGTGCAGTGGGGTAACTTCAACTGCCATTTTTTCTTGTCCTACCAATTCTTTAATCAATGTAGCGATTCCTTCGACAACAAACCGTTCCGATTCTGCGTGACCCGGATCTAAAATCGGTATTCCGTCGTTTGCTGCATGAAATGCGTGGTAACGGGTGTCGGCTGTGATAAATGCGTCAGCCCCGGAACGGAGAGCATCGTTGTAGAAGCTCATTCCACTCCCTCCGAGAATTGCCACAGTTGCGATGTCCGGATCTCGATCCAAGTCGGGAACGCTCGAAACCCGCACAACTGGAGTTCCACAAACCTCTTTTATGCCCTCCGAAAGTTTTGATAGGGGAGTTGGCTCAACAAGTTCGCCTACTGCACCCATGCCTGCACCGGCGCGGAGCGCGTTCGGCACTAACGGGCGAATGTTTGTACAGCCGAGAGCTTCTGCTAAAAGTCGACTGGTTCCACGTGGGTGAGCATCAAAGGCTGTGTGCAAGATGTAGAGACCAATGCGGTTCTCAATTAGCTTGAGCACTGTCCGCTCCACGCGATCCTTTCCAGTTATTGAACGAAGGTGTGGATAGATCAGGGGATGGAAGGCCACGATTAGTTCTGCACCCTCGTTCGCCGCACTCATCACAACCGTTTCATTCAGCTCGTAGGCCACCACTACCTTCGTCAGCTCCCGATCTTCAGCCATCACTTGCAATCCAACCGGATCATCATCCATCGCAAGGTCGATTGGGATAACAGTCTCCAAGTGCTCAAGGAAGTGGGTGATTCTCATCGGCTACTTCTCCACCTCGTTTGGTGCTACTCCCAAGTCTTTATAGAGAGAGTAGAGAGAGTGTACCGGGCGTTCTTCGTGGTTAAAGAAGTTCGCGATACGGAACTCGGTAGTCTTCTCTGGCCAAAAGATCACAGGCATCGCGCCACCAGCATACTCACCGTTGGTTGTGTCGAAGTACTCTACCTTCGAGGTGTTCAAGTAAGCGTAGTACATCCAAGGACCTGAGTCGTGGTGGCGGTAGAGGCCGACATCTGCATAGTTCCCAAACTTGAACGTAACCTCTGCATTCAGTTTATTCTTATCGGCTACCAATCGCTTCTGTATGTCGTAGAGACTTGGGTTTGCCTCCTCGAACTGAGTTCCATTCAGCCAGTCGTTAACCAGTATCGTGTAATCCTGCACTGAGCGATCATTCTCATCTTCCTGCATCGACATAATGTTGAGGAAGATCATCGAACCCTGACCAGATCCATCTGGATTCAAGTCGAACTTGATGATTTTACGAGATGCAGTGAGACATCCACTGAAGAGAAAGAGGGAGAGCAGAAAAAAACCACTGTACATACGTGACATCAGCACTTCTCCAGAACAACTGAACAACTCAATATGATAGGATATCAACGATAATCAACGCCGTCGTTGCTGATTCTATACAGAACCCGCAACGACGGCTATACGCGGAGGGTGAGGGACTCGAACCCCCACAGGCTCACGCCCGGCGGTTTTCAAGACCGCTGCAATACCAATTATGCGAACCCTCCGTCAACGTTGTGCTCTTGCACAACTCGCATTCCTGCAAATATACACTTGTAGAGATTGAAGAAGAAATGGCGAAGTGTGATAGAGTAATTTTTTTCCACGTAGAACTATTCAACACTTATCCAAACTCTCCAATCTCACCATCTCGTTGCATTGCGATCATTCGGGCGAAGAGGCCGTTGTGGGCAATCAGTTCGTCGTAGCCGCCAAGCTCGACAATCTTTCCTTTTTGCAGTACTGCTACTTGATCTACATTCCGGACAGTGCTCAGGCGGTGGGCAATCACCATCGTTGTTCGATTCTGCATTACCCGCTGGAGTGCCTCTTGAACTAAACGCTCGGATTCGGTGTCGAGCGCACTGGTTGCTTCATCTAATATTAAGACTTTCGGATTCCTAAGAATTGCTCGGGCAATTGCTATGCGTTGGCGTTGCCCCCCGGAGAGTTGAATGCCACGCTCTCCAACAATCGTCTCAAACCCATCGTTAAACGACTCGATGAATTCAAGTGCGTTTGCCGCGTTGGCAGCTTCAATCACATCGGCTTCACTTGCCTCCGGCTTTCCGTATAGGATGTTTTCCCGGATTGTTCCACCGAAAAGAATGACTTCCTGTGGGACGATGGCAATCATTTCTCGAAAACGATTGAGAGGGATTTCAAGCGATTCTTTGCCGTCAATCAAAATCGATCCGTTGTCTGGAGGATAGAAGCGAAGGAGAAGGTTCGTCAAAGTTGTTTTACCACTTCCAGAAGGACCAACCACAGCAAGGCTTGTGCCGGGAGGAATCGTGAAGGAAATGTTGTCGAGGACTTTTGCCTCGGGACGTGTGGGATAAGAGAATGAGACATTAGAAAAACGAATCTCTCCACGATAATCATCAACTCGCCCACTACTCTCCAGTTCAGATAGCTCAGGCTTTTCGTCTAAAATTTCTCGGATCCGCTCGGCTGAGCCAAGTGCTCGCTGAAGCCCGCCGTAGAGGTCTGCAAAACTCCCCATTGCTCCACCAACAAAGGCGGCGTAGAGTACAAACGAGGTCAGCTCTCCAATAGTAAGCTCACCCGACTGTACTAAGGTACCCCCATACCAGATAACCCCCACAACTCCGCCGAAGAGGAGGAAGACAACAAAGGCGATGAATGCGGCACGAGTGCGGGCAACTTTCAGTGAGACTTCAATTATCCCGTCGAGCTTCGTTCCGAACCGTTTTCGTTCGCGCAGTTCAGCAGTAAATGCTTTCACAACCGTGATTGCCTGAAATGTCTCTTCAGCAATGGTATTCAGTTCGGCATACAAGTCTTGCACTCTTTTGCTCGACTTACGGATTACCCTCCCAAACCCAACAGCCATTGCAACAACAAGTGGGAGTGCTCCCAAAATTACGAGAGTTAACCGGGGAGATGTGTAGATCACCAGACTGATTCCACCGAGGAGAATGATGGTTTGGCGGATCAACTCGGAGAGAGTTGTGGTCATCGTAGTCTGAATTGCCGTGATGTCCGAGCCAAGTCTGCTCGTGAGGTCACCTACACGATTGCGGTGAAAGAAGTCGAGTTGTAGGTTAACGATGTGAGAGTAGAGGTCACCACGAAGGTCAGCTAAGCTCCGCTCGGAGACATCTTGAAGAACGTAGGTTCGGATGAAGCTGAAGCCAGCTTGAGCAATCACGATGCCGAGTAAGAAGAGAGATAAGGAGTTGAGACTTCCGAAAATTCCATTCCCCGGAGTTTGTACTACGTCAATGAGTGCCCCTATGAAGCCCGGAAAGGCAAGTCCAGATAAGGAGGAGAAGAGGAGGGCAACCATGGCAAGGGTGAACTTGCCCCGATAGGGCTTCAGGTATCCAATCAGAAATTGAATGCCTTCGGATGATAGTTTGAAGGATCGTTTCTTTCCCCCCTCGGAAATCTGTTCGGTCTCGTTGTCGTTCATTCGGAAGAAGTTGATCGGTTATCGATTACCTACTGACGTTTCCACTTCTGGAACTACCGCAGGCGGATCATCTTCTCATAGAATACATCATCGTCAACTTGCAGGCGGTAATAATATGCGCCGCTCGGTAGGTCGTTCGGTATCAACAGTTCAGAGTAGAAGCCGGGGGAGTGCCGTTTGTTTTTCAGCAGGTTCATAACTCTCTCACCAGTAATCGCGAAAATGTCGAGCGATATCAAGGCTTCCCGGTCGACCACATATTCAATTCTTGTGGCATCGTAAAACGGGTTAGGTCTTGCAGTGGCTAACGAAGCAACTGGAAGTGGAGGAGTTTTACAGAGTGTTGAAACGGGAAGAGCCAGTTCATCAGTTGCCCGAAGTACAGTGCTCCGGAGAAGTCGATTTGAAGTCGGCTCGATAATTTCTACCAGCAACTCATCTTTCGGAATGATTCCGAGCGTTTCGACGCCACCAATCACGATCCACTGAGCCAGACCATGCTCCGGTTGCTGTTCGTTCGAGGTGAGGGTGGCAAGTGTTCGCAAATTGGTAAGGCGAAGTAGAAGGGGATGGTAAGGAGTAGTGAACTCGGGCATGTCGATCTGTGCCGGGTTGCCCGATACAATCCAAGAGATAACTGAAAGGGAGTTTTGGTGGGTGAGGAGTTTCGGCTCACCTGCAAATGAATTCGACTTCGATAGATAGGAGAGGGCTGCATTCACATTCACAAGTCCATTCCCAAAGGTTGTATCGGGGTTGGCTGCCTTCAGTGATGTTGCAAACAGTGCTTCACGTATTTCCCACGGGGTCAGTTTTGGATTTGCCGAGAGCATTAGGGCAACAACAGCGGTTGTTATTGGTGCGGCTGAGGATGTCCCTTGGCTTGGTCCAACAGCGTTTGGTGCTGAGGGTTGTGCCCCATATATCTCTACGCCGGGTGCTGCAACGTCGGGCTTCAGTCGATCCCACGTTGTTGAGCCACGACTGCTGAAAGGGGCAATGGTGTCTGGTGACTTAAGTGCCGCTACCGCTATTGCCGAGTCGGCTTCGGCTGGTACACTTACGTAGCGGAACGATGAGAATTCATTCCCGGCTGACAGAACACAAACTACTCCGAGACGGGTTGCCATGTTGACCCCACGAGAACCGAATGCGGTCTTTCCATCCATATCACCGTCGAATCTGTGTGGTGCTTCTGGTGGATCGAACGTTGTGTAGCCAAGTGACGTATTCGTAACGTCAACGCCGAGCGATTCCAACCACTCA